>NZ_FXYI02000147.1:0-9210 GCF_900184915.1 Clostridium sp. HV4-5-A1G
ATTTTTAATATATAATATATGTTGGAAGTTTTCTATTTATAAATTTTGATTGAAATCCTGTAGATAGGGTAAAAGTAAAGTTATCTGATATATTTTCAAATTTTTAAGCTTATGTATATTTTGGCTGTTTAGAATAAATAATAATTTTGTTAATAAGTACTTAAATCTACAGGAGATAGATAATATGTCTGAATATAAAATGAATATAAAAGGGAAGATTGTTTTAGAGGATTATAGTAGTGTATATGATTATATGTCGATAATAGGGGAAAATGACAATTTGACGATAGAGATAGATGGAGATGATGATGAAAATAAAGAAATAATATGCAATATGCTGAAGAATAAAAAATTTACTGTTAGCTTAAATGAAACTTGTGATGGAAAGCGGCGTTACATAAAAGCATTTAAAATGTAGGGAATAAATTAAAAAAATAAAAATTGTATGGTATAATAAAAAATTATAAGAACTATGTCGTATGTAAAATAATGTTAAACTGTTGATAAGGAGAGAAATGTATGATTAAATTGTATATGACAAGGCATGGAGAAACATTGTGGAATACTGAAATGAGAATGCAGGGTAGAAAGGATTCACCTCTTACTGAGAGAGGAATTCGACAAGCTAATTTATTAAGAAAAAGATTGGAAAATATTGATTTTAGTGTGGTGTATTCCAGTCCGTCGGGTAGAGCAATAAAGACTTCAAAAATATTAGTAAATTCCAAAAATATACCCATAATAAAAGATGAAAGGCTTATGGAAATAGATTTAGGAGAATGGGAAGGTTTTGATCAAAAACAAATTGAGAAAAAAAACTCAGAACAGCTTCATAATTTTTGGACTAACCCTAAAATTTATGAGCCAATTGGCGGCGAGAAATTTGAACAGGTGAGAGCAAGAATAATACCCTTAATTAAAGAAGTTATAAATAAATATGAGAGCAAAAGTGTATTATTTGTAACTCATGCTGTGACTTTAAAGATAATAATGTCATATTTTCAGGGTATGTCTTTGGATGAGTTATGGCATACACCCTATATTCATCAGACGAGTTTGAGTCAAGTAAATATACAAAATGGACAAGCTACGGTTGTGTTATATGGGGATTTGTCACATTTAGGGAAGGTGAAAAAGGTAGAGACAATATAAATTGCAATTAAAATTAATATATATTTTAAAAAATGGATAAAATATCAGATATATTGAATATATGAATGTAAATTGCTTAATATTAGCTTATATAGAAGTTGATTAAAAGGGATATAAATAATATTATTAAATAAAGGTCAAAGAAAGTCAAAGTCAGAAGGTGATAAGGTGGCAAGACTGTCAGATATAATAGAAGAATTTATAAAAGATATGTTTAATAATAGCGATGAAACTCAGCTTCAGATTGGAAGAAATGATTTGGCCAACTATTTTAGTTGTGCTCCTTCCCAGATAAATTATGTGTTGACTACTAGATTTACTATGGATAAAGGTTATTATATAGAAAGTAAAAGAGGTGGCGGCGGATGTATAATTATAAGAAAGATTGAGTTTAATTGCAATAAAAATTTGCTTAAAACCATAATCAGAAAGATAGGAGATAGTATAACTTATAATTCAGCTGTAAAGATCATAGAGGGATTATTTGAAGAGGAAGTAATAACGGAAAGGGAAAATATGATATTAAAGACTGTAATAAATGATAGGACGTTAAACAATGTTCAACTTGAGAGCAAGAATAAATTGAGGGCAGAGATATTAAAGGCAGTTATGGTGCTTATATTTAATACACCTAAATTTGTTATTAATAGATAAATATGTGATATAATAAAATTGTGTTAAAGTAATAACAATATATATGGGAGTGATAATGTGCTTTGTGATATATGTAAAAAAAATGAAGCTACAGTTCATATAACGAAGATAATAAATGGTTCCAGACGGGATATTAATTTATGTGAAAAATGTGCCATGGAAAAAGGGGAACTTAATTTTGTACCTCAGATAGATTTTGTATCTCCATTTAGTTTCCAGAATATATTAGGCGGAATTATGGATTATATGATAAATGCCAATAACGAGCAGTATAAGAGTTTTGATATATCCTGTAAAAATTGTGGAACTTCATATAATGAATTTAAAAAAACAGGTCTTTTAGGATGCAGCGAGTGTTATAAAAACTTTAGCAATATTTTAGGCCCAATTATTAAAAGAGTTCAGGTTAATTTAGATCATAAAGGGAAAATACCAAAAAGAGCTGGAAAAAATATGATTAAAGAGAAAAAGCTTTTAAAATTGAAAGCAGATCTTAAAAATGCAGTGTCTCTAGAAGAGTATGAGAAGGCAGCCACAATAAGAGACATGATAAAAGACATAGAGGGACAAAATGGGCAAAATAAAGATAACAGAAAGGAGGATTAGCTGTGGACAATTGGATTACTACTTGTGATAATAAGGAAGATTTGGTTATAAGTAGCAGAATGAGGCTGGCGAGAAATTTGGCTAAAGTTCCTTTCCCTCGTAAATTAAATGTAGAAAGGAGCAGGGATGTAATAAAAGGTATAGAAAATGCTTTTTATACTTCACCGGAAATTAGACAGGAATTTAAAACTAATTATTTATGGGAAAAAAATAATAATGAGAGGCAGCTTTATCTGGAAAAACATCTTATAAGCAAAAATTTAATAGAAAATAGTGATAAAACCGCTTTTATTCTCAATGATAAAGAAACCGTAAGTATTATGATAAATGAAGAGGATCATGTAAGAATTCAGTGTATAACAGCAGGATTAAATTTAGAAGAAGCCTATAGCTTAAGTGATAAAATTGATGATCTTCTTGAAGAAAATCTAGAATATGCCTTTGATGAAAAGTTAGGTTATTTGACAGCATGTCCTACTAATATTGGCACGGGATTGAGAGCATCTGTTATGCTGCATCTGCCGGCACTTTCACTGAATAATCAAATGAATGGACTGTTGAATGCATTGGCCCAGGTTGGAATGACCATTAGAGGATTGTATGGTGAAGGCTCTAAACCTGTGGGAAACATATACCAGATTTCTAATCAGATAACTTTAGGACGAAGTGAAGAAGAAATATTAAGCAGCTTAAAGGCTATAGTTATTCAGGTGATAAATGAGGAGAAAATTTCCAGAGGCAGTCTTATGAAAAAATATAAATATGAGCTGGAGGATAGAATTTATAGAGCACTTGGTGTATTGAGATCAGCTGTACTTTTAAATTCAAATGAATGCCTGAAGCTTTTATCCGATGTAAGATTGGGAGTAGAGATGGGAATAATTAATGATGTGAATAAAGTTACATTAAATGATCTTTTAGTGAATATACAACCGGCTGCTATACAAAAGCAATATGATAAAAATTTGTCGAGTAATGAAAGAGATTTTAATAGAGCAAAGCTCGTTAGAGAAAAATTGGCTGTAAATACAGCCCAGTAAAAGGGAAGGTGAATTTGGTTATGATGTTTGGAAGATTTACAGAGAGGGCACAAAAAGTGCTGATCTACGCCCAAGAAGAAGCTCAAGCGCTTCAACATGGATACGTGGGTACGGAACATGTACTTCTTGGTATATTAAAAGAAGATGGAATAGCTAAGAATCTTTTAAATAATATGAATATTACTATTGAAACAGTGCGAAGCTTTATAGAAGAATATGAGGGCAGAGGAGAAATAGATCTATATAACAAGGAGATTCCACTTACCCCTAGGACAAAGAGGCTTTTAGAATTGAGTTTGTTTGAAGCTAGAAACTTGAATCATAATTATATTAGCCCGGAGCATATTTTGCTTGCGCTAATTAGAGAGTCAGAAGGTGTAGCTTTTACTATTTTAAATAATTTAGGAGCAGATTTCAATAAGCTTAGAAAAGAGCTCGTAGATGCGCTTTCAGGAGAGCAGTCTTCAAATTTAAATGGAACTAAAAAGGAAAAGGGTGAACCTACTCCAACGCTTGATCAGTTTGGCAGGGATTTGACTGATATGGCAAGAGAAGGAAAATTGGATCCAGTAATAGGCAGAGAGAAAGAAACTCAAAGGGTTCTTGAAATATTGAGCAGAAGAACTAAAAATAATCCTTGTTTAATAGGAGATCCTGGTGTAGGGAAAACTGCCATAGCAGAGGGACTTGCAGAAAAAATAGTTTCAGCTAATATTCCTGAGCTTTTAAAAGGGAAAAGAGTGGTCACATTGGATCTTTCCTCCATGATAGCAGGTTCAAAATACAGAGGAGAATTTGAGGAAAGACTTAAAAAAGTTATGGAAGAAATAAGAAAATCAGGTAATGTAATATTGTTTATTGATGAAGTTCATACTATAATAGGGGCAGGAGCAGCTGAAGGTGCTATAGATGCATCAAATATATTAAAGCCTGCTTTAGCAAGAGGAGAAATTCAATGTATTGGAGCTACAACTATAGATGAGTATAGAAAGTATATTGAAAAAGATTCTGCTCTTGAGAGAAGGTTTCAGCCTATATTAGTAGGGGAACCTACTAAAGAAGAAGCTGTTTTAATATTAAAGGGGTTACGAGATAAATATGAAGCACATCATAGGGTGAAGATAATAGATGAGGCTATTGATGCCGCAGTAAATTTGTCAGATAGATACATTACGGATAGATATTTGCCAGATAAAGCCATTGATTTAATTGATGAAGCGGCTGCTAAGGTGAGAATACAAAATCTGGTTGCTCCACCTGATCTAAAGAAAAAGGAGGAGGAACTGGAAAAGATAACTAAGGAGAAAGAAGATTCTATTAGAGTTCAGGATTTTGAAAAAGCGGCTAAATTAAGAGACGAGGAAAAGAAATTAAAGGATAAATTAGAGGGATTAAAAACTAATTGGAAAACTAAGAAAGAAGTATCCACCCTCATAGTTGGAGAACCGCAAGTTGCATCGGTTGTATCTCAGTGGACTAATATTCCAGTGGAAAAATTAACTGAAAAGGAATCGGAGAGACTGTTGAATTTGGAAAATATTCTCCATAAGAGAGTAATAGGACAGGACGAAGCAGTTAAATCCATATCGAGGGCAGTTAGAAGAGCTAGAGTGGGACTTAAAGATCCGAAAAGACCTATAGGTTCATTTATATTTTTGGGACCTACTGGTGTTGGAAAAACAGAGCTGTCAAAGGCATTAGCTGAAGCCATGTTTGGTGATGAAAATAACATGATAAGAATTGACATGTCCGAATACATGGAAAAACACACTGTATCTAGACTTATAGGCTCTCCCCCAGGATATGTGGGTTATGATGAAGGCGGCCAGCTTACTGAAAAAGTAAGGCGGAATCCATATTCAGTGGTATTATTTGATGAAATAGAAAAAGCCCATCCTGAGGTATTCAATATACTGCTGCAGATACTTGAAGATGGAAGATTGACGGATGGTAAAGGAAAGACTATAAACTTTAAAAATACCATAATAATAATGACATCCAATGTGGGGGCATCTACTATAAGAAAACAAAAATCCATGGGATTTGCAATTGAAGATGAAAGCACAAAGGAAAGTCAATATGAAAAAATGAAAGATAATATAATGGAAGAACTTAAAGATTCTTTTAGGCCTGAATTTTTAAATAGAATTGATGATATAATAGTTTTCCATCAATTGGAGAAAAAAGATTTATTACAAATAGTAAAACTCATGTTGAAAAGTGTTTCTGCAAGGCTTATGGATCAAGATATAAAAATTAATTTTACTGAAGAAGCCCAAAAATTATTGGCAAAGGAAGGTTTTGATATAACCTATGGTGCAAGACCGCTGAGAAGAGCTATAACGAAAATTGTAGAAGATAAACTTTCAGAGGAAATGCTTAGAGGAAATGTCAAAAAAGGAGATAATGTAAAGGTAGATGTAAATAATGAAGAATTATTTTTCGACAAAGTTAATTAGGAGTATCTTTAACTAGATGATTCTTGAAGCTATTTTAAAAAGATAAAAATTAAACTTTATGCCTTGTAGGCATAAAGCTTAATTTTTATTGAAATCTAAACATTTTTTACAAAAGTAGTTAAAAATGTTGTATGATCATGTTTTAATATGAAAGGAGACAATTGAGTGGCAAGAAAAAAAACTGTTTTTACGTGCCAGAAATGTGGATATCAATCTCCAAAATGGCTCGGGAAATGTCCTAGTTGTAACAGTTGGAACAGTATGGTGGAAGAAATTAAGTCCCCTCAAATAGAATCTTTTAAGCATTTAGGATTTAGCAGTACACCTAAAAGTATAAATAATATAAAATCAGGTGAATATGAAAGACTTGATACTGGTATAATGGAATTGAACAGAGTTTTAGGTGGAGGTATTGTGAGGGGATCTATTACACTTATATCAGGTGCTCCAGGAATAGGAAAATCCACATTACTTTTGCAAACTGCCAGTAATATTGCCAAAAGATATGGAAAAGTATTATATGTTTCAGGAGAGGAGTCCGAAGAACAGATAAAAATGAGGGGGGATAGGCTTAAGGCATTATCTGATGATCTCTTTATAGTTTCCGAGACTAATTTGGATAAAATAGAGGAACATGTACAAAAAAATGAACCCATATTTGTAGTTGTAGATTCTATACAGACTTTATTTAAAGAATCTATTAGCTCAGCACCGGGTAGTGTGTCTCAAGTAAGAGAAACTTCTAACGATATTATGCGTATAGGGAAAGAAAATAATATATCCTTTTTTATAGTGGCTCATATTACTAAACAAGGGGAACTAGCGGGACCAAGAGTGCTTGAGCACATGGTAGATACTGTGTTATCTTTTGAAGGTGAAAGAACAGGGGAGTTTAGAATACTTAGAACTGTTAAAAATCGTTTTGGTACTACCAGTGAGATTGGTGTATTTGAGATGATAGAAAACGGACTTAGAGAAATAATGAATCCTTCTGAAGTGTTTTTAGAGGAAAGGACATCTCAGAAAGAAGGCTCCGTTGTTATAGGTATAATGGAGGGTAAAAGACCTATTCTGGTTGAAATACAGGCTTTAGTTAGTCAGACCAAGGCTATTATTCCCAGAAGGACAGTGGTTGGAGTGGATATCTCCAGGTTGAATTTAATTTTGGCAGTATTGGAGAAGAAGCTTAAAATACCGTTTTACAATTGTGATGTTTATGTAAATGTGGTAGGAGGCCTTAAAATAGATGGTACTTTTGGTGATCTAGGCCTTGCAATTGCTCTTATATCCAGTGCTAAAGCCAAAGATATATTATTGGATAATTTTTTGGCCGTAGGTGAAATTGGTCTCACAGGTGAGGTTAGACCTGTATCCTATTGTGGCAGGATTGTAAATGAAGCGGAAAAAATGGGATTTAAGAATATAATAGTACCAGATAGAAGTAAAGAAAAAATAAATATTAATGGAATAAATATCATAGGAATATCTTCTTTGAAGGAGGTATTGAATAAAGTTTTTTAATTAGGGTGATAATTTTGAGATTGGAAAAGGAAAAAGAACTTAAAAGTATATTAAAACTCTTAGCACCAGGGACTCAGCTTAGGGAAGGGCTCAGAAATATATTGAAAGCGAAAACTGGTGGACTAATAGTATTAGGAGACAGCGAACAGATATTAAAAATTGTAGATGGTGGATTTACTATTAATTCAGATTACAGCCCCTCTTATATATATGAACTTGCAAAGATGGATGGAGCTATAATACTCAGCAGTGATTTAAAAAAGATACTATATGCAAATACTCAGCTTATTCCAGATTCAAGTATTCCGACTTTTGAGACTGGCACGAGACACAGGACTGCAGATAGAGTTGCAAAACAGACTGGAGCCATAGTTATAGCAATTTCTCAGAGAAGGAATGTTATAACTATATATAAGGGGTATATTAAATATGTACTTAGAGATAGTAGTGTTATGCTAGCGAGAGCTAATCAGGCTCTCCAAACTTTGGAAAAATATGTATCCGTGTTGGATAGGGTGGTTAGCAATCTCAATATTCTTGAATTTCAGGATATAGTTACGCTGTTTGATGTAATGACTGCTATTCAGAGAACTGAAATGGTAATGAGAGTGGTTTCTGAAATCGAAGTATATATATGTGAATTGGGAAATGAGGGAAGGCTGATTTCCATGCAGTTAAACGAACTTATTAAGGGAGTTGAGCGAGATGGAATATTTATGATAAGAGATTACTGCCAAAGTGATATGGATTATGATGATATATATAAGCAAATTCAAGGCATAAGTTCAGATGAACTGTTGAATCTTGATTTTATATCTAAAGCACTGGGGTATGTGGGAGTACCTCTTGTAGATACATTGATATCCCCGAGAGGATACAGAATGTTAAGCAAAATTCCCAGAATACCATCTAATGTAATAGACAATATAGTTAAAAACTTCAGGGAACTTAAAGGAGTTATGGAAGCATCCTATGAAGATCTTGATAAAGTGGAAGGTATAGGTGAAGCTAGAGCCAGAGCTATAAAAAATGGACTTAGGCGGCTTAGAGAGCAGATCATGGTAGATAATAAGCTTTAGCACAAAATAAATATAGTCATATTATTTTGTGCTAAAAATTATCTAAAAGAGTATTTACCAAGGGTAGTTATTTTATCATATTCTTTTAAGAGTATATCGTATAAATTTAAATCCAGTGCATTGCACAGTGATGTAAGATAGAATAAATTATTACCTATCTCATTTTGTATTACATCCCTGCAATTATCACATAATGTCCCTTTTATTTGTGTACTCAAACATGTTTTTAAAGATTCAATATCCATATTAGTATTTTCAAGTATATTTTGCTTTTTAGCGCAAACTTCTATGCAACCGCAATTTGTAACGGATTTTACAATTGCTCTATTTATTCTGGCATTTGACTCTTGAAGTTTAGTTATTATATCTAAAATACTTTTGTGCCTTAATAATGACTCATTTACAGTGTTCTGGAAATCATCAAAGATTACATCTTTCATTAAGTTCAACTCCTTATATAAATTTAGCATATTATCTACAAATTTAATTGTAGTTTTAGATGATCTTGTTAGGTGGAAACTTATCTTATTTATTATATAATAAACCAAGAATAATTTTATGAATAGGGGGATTAGTATGTAAAAAATGGACAAAATTGTTTATGGATCTCAATTTTTGATATAATTATATAAGGGATAATAACTGTCTATTATAAAAATCTCAGAGCACACGAGACCGTACTAGATATCGTATGCCTTA
>NZ_FXYI02000148.1:0-9094 GCF_900184915.1 Clostridium sp. HV4-5-A1G
ATTATATGACTTTCAAAATAAATATAATTTTATGGTATCATAAAATTGTATAAATATGTAGTAATACTTCAAATAATAAAGACGGAGGTAAAAATGCATGAAAGCTGAAATACTATGTGTAGGAACAGAAATTTTACTTGGAGATATAGTCAATACCAATGCCCAATTCATATCCAAACATCTGGCAAATTTAGGTATAGAAGTATTTCATCAATCCGTAGTTGGGGATAACCCAGAAAGGCTTTTAGATGAATTAGAGAATGGTTTTAAAAGATCGGATATTATAATTACAACAGGAGGACTTGGACCCACTCCAGATGATCTGACAAAAGAAACAAGTGCTAAATTTTTCAACAGAGAGCTCATCCTAGATGAAAAATCACTGGAGGATTTAAAGGATCATTTCAATAAGATGGGCAGATCCTATTCTAAAGGCAATAATATAAAACAGGCCTATTTCCCTAAAGGTTCTAAAATACTGCCCAACCCTCACGGTACAGCTCCTGGATGTATCTTAGAAGTAGAAAATAAAACCCTCATAATACTTCCAGGTCCCCCCAGAGAAGTTGCACCTATGTTTACTGAATATGTAGAGCCTTTTTTAAAGAAATACAGCAGAGGGATAATAAAATCAAAGACACTTAGAATATCTGGAATAGGAGAAGGTATCATGGCAGAAATGGCATCGGACATCATAAACAACAGTACTAATCCCACTGTAGCCCCTTATGCCAAAGAAGAGGATACAATACTTAGAATTACGGCAGAAGCTTCTACAGAAGATGAAGCCTTAACTCTCATAGAACCTGTAGAATCCAAACTCAGAAAAATATTTGGGATAAATATTTATGGAGAGGATGATGTAAAAATAGAAGAAGTACTGGGCAAGATGCTTATAGATAAAGACTATACCATATCCTCTGCCGAGTCATGCACCGGAGGACTGATAGCTGCAAAACTTGTAAATTATCCGGGAATATCAAAAGTATTTAAAGAAGGAGCTGTTACCTACAGCAACGAAGCCAAAATCAACAGGCTTGGTGTCAAAAGGGAAACTCTAGATAAATATGGTGCTGTAAGCTATGAAACCGCAAGAGAAATGGCTGAAGGCATAGCTAAAACCTCTGATACTGACATAGGCATAGCTACCACTGGAATTGCCGGCCCTGACGGAGGCTCCCCAGAAAAGCCCGTAGGTTTGGTCTATATGGGACTTTACATCAGAGGTAAAACACAAGTCAAAAAATTTCAATACTTTGGCAATAGAGCCACCATAAGAAAAAGAGCAACTATGAGTGCCCTGGATTGGGTACGAAGGGAAATCATGAATATATAGACGCATTAAATATGAAAGGGTATAATATTCTCAACAACATTATACCCTCTTTGAATGCTGAATTTTACAGATTATTTCTTTTTAATTTTATCCTTCTCATAATCCTCAGGATGATTGAAATACTCACAGTAGGGAGCCACAGGACAATGTTCACAATCGGGTTTTCTAGATTTACATATCTGTCTTCCATGCCATATCAAATAATGATGAGAATCACTCCACATATCCTTAGGTATATTTTTCATAAGCTCCATCTCAACTTTATGAGGAGTATTTCCCCTTGCTATTCCAAGTCTATTAGATACTCTAAACACATGGGTATCTACTGCAATGGCCGGAACTCCAAAAGCGTTTGATAAAACCACATCTGCAGTTTTTCTGCCTACTCCAGGTAATGTGATTAATTTTTCCATCGTATCGGGAACTTGACCTTGATATTTTTCCATAATCGTTCTACTTGCTTCCAATATATGCTTGCTTTTATTCCTAAAAAAGCCACAGCTTTTTATTTTTTCTCCTAACTCCTCTTCTGTCAATGAAACCATTTTCTCAGGAGTATTAAATTCTTTATACAATTCACTTGTAACCTTGTTTACTCTAACATCGGTACATTGAGCCGAAAGCATTGTAGCTACCAATAATTCATAAGGAGATCCGAATTTCAATGCACATTTTGCTTCTGGATATGTTTCACTTAATATTTTTAATATTGTATTTACAATTCGTTTGTTCAATTTTTATCACCTTCATTAAAACTATACACTCCTCTATATTTTTCAGGAAGCAGCTTTGCTATTTCATACATGAAAAAATCGATTACTCTATCTTCATATTCATGTTTTTCCTCATCCTTGTTTCGACCTGGTACATGTAATTCCTTTCCTATGTTTACTGTCACCTTGGCAGGATGAAAACTTTCCAAAGCCATACCTTTATCATTTATAGGTAAAAGCTTTTCAGTTCCCCATATTCCTATGGGAACTATTCTTCCCTTAGATAATTTTTGTATAAGCACTATCCCTTTTTTCCCTTTGTTCATAGTAGATGTTCTACTCCTCGTGCCCTCAGGAAATATAAGCATATTTTCACCGGATTTAATTGCCTTTACTATATTGGAAATGGCCCCTTTATCTGCAGAATTTGGTTTTATAACTATAGTTTTCGTCATGCTCATTCCAAGTTTGGTAAGACAATCATTATTCAATTTCATCCCTGCAACAAAAGTTAAATTTTCTTTTTTAAATACGTCGCTAAGAACTAATGCATCTGAATTACTTAAATGATTACATATAAATACAATAGGCCTTTTAACTTCATTTAAATGCTCCATACCTTTAACTTCTATAGTCGCATATTTATTTAAGTAGCCATTTAACACTTTCTTCGAAATATACCTTACTAATCCCTGAGGCAGACATCCAATTAGCTTAGCCATCCATGGAGAAATCATAGATAAAGCCACCTTCCCTTTTATATATAATATAATCCTAAAATAATGTCATCATATAAATTATAATTTCAAAACATGTAAAAGTCTATTATAATAATCTTTTATATAGGAAGATTTTATATTTTTTATCTCAACATTTTTGCCCAGCATAAGTGCATTTATTATAGCATTTCTCTGAATAATATTTTTACCCCTCCATCCACAGGAAGTATTGTAATATTTTTCGATAAATGTGCTCTTATCAATATTGACAATCTCGTTTAAATCTACTCTCTCCATGAAATTGAAAGGTCTTAAATCTTCTATATTTGAATAAATAATATCGCCATTATATGGACACACTTCCTGACATGTATCACATCCAAATAGTCTTCCCTGAAATATTGGGAACCATTTACTATCTACATTTTTTTTCTGGGTAATATAAGACATGCACTTATTGGAATCCCTGTTCCCACAGATGGCCCCTGTAGGACATGCAGTCTGGCATAAACTGCAATTCCCGCATTTACTTTTCAAAGGGATGTCACTTTCTACCTCTATATCAGTTATTATCTCACCCAAAAATACATAGGATCCATATCTTTTCGTAATAAGCATATTATTTTTCCCTATAAATCCTATTCCACTTTGAAAAGCTATATATCTTTCAGGCAAAAAATTACTATCCACAAAATATCTGGTTTTTCCACCTAAACTCTCTATATAACCACATATTTTTTTTAAATAAGCCTCTACAACTTTATGATAATCTTTTCCCCTGGTATATAGTGAAAATTTTATATCTTTTTGTATATGATCCTTTTTAAATAAATAGGGAAAGGCAACAGATATTATTGTCTTTCCCCCGTCCATATATTCACAAGAATTAATCCTCTTCTTAATATCCTTTTCTTCGAACTCACTTTCCAGTAAATTTTCTTTCCTAAAGCAGAGATATCCTTCCAGTTCAGTATACACTCTACATTTGGTAAAGCCTACAGTATCCAAACCTATACTGTGACAATAATTTAATATTTCTCTTTTACAATCCAATATTTCACCTACTCCTACAGGAATTTTATATCACCATTTCATTATATATCTTTTTTTTATCTCCTGCATAGTCTTTTATTTCTATAACTTCTGCTCTTTTCCTATATATAATCCTCACAGGTATACCCACTGCGGTACAATCCGAAGGTATATCTTTCAAGACCACTGCATTAGCTCCTATTTTAACATTGTCCCCTACAACTATAGGTCCCAGTATTTTTGCGCCGCTTCCTATAAATACATTATTCCCAATAGTAGGATGTCTTTTTCCCGTATCTTTCCCTGTTCCCCCCAGAGTTACTCCGTGGTACAATGTTACATTGTCCCCGACTTCTGCAGTTTCTCCTATTACAACTCCCATTCCATGATCAATAAACAATCCTTTACCTATTTTAGCTCCAGGATGAATTTCTATACCAGTGAACATTCTGGATATCTGTGATATAACTCTGGCAATAAAAAAGAATTTTTTCTTATAAAAAAAATGAGATATTCTATAATGGATCAAAGCATGTATAAAAGGATATACTAAAAATACTTCTACTGGATTTCTAGCTGCTGGATCATTTTTCATGGCATTTTTAATATCATAAGCTAATAGTTTGAATGGATTTTTTATCATTATGTCACCCCCATTACTTTTATTTCCATTTAACATCTTTTCACAGGGAAGTGCTCTCTGCAAAAAGATGTCCAATATACAGGAATTTAATACAATTTAATCATACAATCCCATGGAAAGATATTTCTCTCCTCCATCTGGTGCCACCGTAGCCACTTTCTTGCCTTTCCCCAATTTTTGGGCTACTTGTATAGCTGCTGCTATATTAGCTCCTGAAGATATTCCAACCAATATTCCCTCTTCTTTTCCCATAAGTCTGGCATACTTAAACGCCAATTCATCTGTCACTGTAATAATATCATCTACCAGTTCCGATTTGTATATATCTGGTATAAATCCAGCACCTATACCCTGTATCTTATGTGGACCTGGCTGACCACCTGATAAAACTGGTGATGACGCAGGTTCCACAGCAATTATTTTAGTATTTTTATTCCTCTTTTTCAGATTCTCTCCCACTCCTATTAACGTTCCACCGGTACCAACACCAGCTAAAAATGCATCCACATCCTTTAAATCACTTAATATTTCTTCAGCTGTAGTTGCATAATGTTTTTGAGGATTTGCTATATTCACAAATTGCTGTGGTATATAGTAACCTTCCTTGTCCTTAGCAATTTCATAAGCTTTTTCTATAGCGCCTTTCATTCCCTTGATTCCGTCTGTGAGAACCAATTCAGCTCCATAAGCCTTTATCATATTTCTTCTCTCTACGCTCATGGTTTCCGGCATCACAATTATCACTTTATATCCCTTTAATTTACCTATCATGGCAAGGGCAATACCTGTATTGCCGCTAGTGGGTTCAACTATGGTACCTCCCGGTTCTATAAGTTTTTCTCTTTCGGCCCTCTCAATCATTCCAAGAGCAGCCCTATCTTTAATGCTTCCTCCCGGATTATATTTTTCAAGCTTAACATATATATCAGCTGAATTTTCTTCTTTAAAATTATCCAATTTAAACAAAGGTGTATTTCCTATCATATCTATAGCATTATTAAATATCATTACTATTTTCCTCCCAAAAATTTTTTAAATAATTTAATTATCCTAATAACTTCAATGACATTTGATTTTGACGTCAAAAAAACTTCCTCTCTACATTTTCTATAGAGACGAAGTTTATGCTCCGTGGTTCCACTCTTTTTGGTTCCCATAAAGAACCCACTCATAATCGAACACAGCGCTATGTTCTATCACTATAACGGGTGATCCCGATGTAACCTACTGTCAATTCGGCCCATAACTCCAAAGAGCACTTCACTTAAACTCCATTAAAAAACTTCTCAGCACACAGTTTTCTCTCTGTAAAATTTCATTTAAGCTACTTTTCTTTTTCAAAGCATTTCTGAGTAATTTACTATGATTTATATTATATATTATACAACTACCTGGATTTTTGTCAATATTTTTTTATATATTCATAATTTATTTCAAAGCTCAAAGTACAAATATAAAATATGAAATTTGGTTGATTTTGCTTATCACATGTATTATAATAAATATTAATAATAATTATTTAATAATAACAAATCAAAGTAAAAACCAGTACATTAAAAGGAGGATATAGGTAACTGATGTCAATTTATAAATTTGGGGAAAAAATCAATGACAATGCAATTAAAAATTCCGAAGGTAAATCTTTTGCATCCGTGAAAAAATGGAAGTGCCTCGTATGCGGAATAATAATTGAAGGCGAGGAACCACCTAAGGTATGTCCGGTATGCGGTGCTGATTCCAGTCAATTTGTGGAAGTATCTGAAAAAAGCCCTGTAGATTTTAGCACAGATAAAAACGAACGCTTTGTAATAATTGGAAACGGAGCTGCAGGCTACTATGCTGCCGATTCCGTAAGAAAAAGAAACAAAAGCTGCAGTATAACAATCATATCTTCTGAAAATTTTTTAACCTACTACAGGCCTGAACTTTCAGATTATCTTTTAAAATCAATACCTGATAAAGACTTTTACCTTTCCGATAAAAATTGGTATAAAGACAACAACATAGAGCTCATTCTAAACTGCAATATAATAAATGTTGATACAGTATCAAAAAAAATAACTTCAGAGACAGGGCAGGAATTTCCATACGACAAACTCATACTTGCAAATGGCAGCTATAACTTTGTAATTCCAATAAAAGGTAAAGATAGGGATGGAGTATTCACTTTAAAATATAAGTCAGATGCAGAAAATATAAAAAACTATATGTCCAAATCTAAAAATGCGGTTATAATAGGAGGCGGACTTTTAGGGCTTGAAGCTGCCTGGTCAATTAAAAATTTCGGTCTAGACACTACCGTAGTCGAATTTTCAAATAGACTGCTTCCTCGACAATTAGATTCCGAGAGTGCTTTGATGTTTAAAGAAGCCGTAGATAAATCCGGGGTAGAAATAATACTTGGAGATTCCGCAGAAGAAATACTGGGAGAAGAAAGGGTAACCGGTGTACGATTAAAAAGCGGTAAAATTATAAAAGCCGATATGGTGCTGTTTTCCGTTGGTATACGTCCCAACAAACAACTGGTAGAAAATACAGATATAAAAACAGATAAAGGCATCATAGTAAATGATAAAATGGAGACCTCTATAAAAGATATATATGCCTGTGGGGACATCTGCCAATACAATGGGAGAGTTTACGGAAATTGGCCTGCTTCTGAAAACATGGGTAAAGTTGCTGGAGCTAATGCTTCAGGAGACGAATCACATTTTTCAGACTTTATATCCTCTTCTTTTTTTACTTCAATGAACGTAAACTTGTTTTCATGTGGTGATATTTCATCGGAATCTCAGACACTGACTTTAAAAGATGCACCAGCTGGAAAATATCAAAAATTATTCTTTGAAAACAATAAGTTAATAGGTGGAATATTAATGGGAGATACAAAAAAATCCGGCAAAATTATTTTAGCAATACAGAATAAAAAATGTATGCAGGATATAATAAAAGAAAACCCTTTCATTTAATTCTTTAAATTGAAAAAAACAAACCGACTCTTATAACTATAGTCGGTTTGTTTTTTTCTCATGTTTAAACAGCACTGCATTGACCTCTCCCCCCAATATTATTATAACAGCCAGAATAAAAAGCCAGGTGAGAAGAGCTATTGCGGCTCCTATGCTGCCGTAGATTATAGAGTAATTGGCAAAATTATTGACATAAAATGCAAAAATCATGGATATTATCACAATACTAATTGTGGAAAACACCGCCCCTGGAATTACCTCTCTCCATACAAGTTTTATACTGGGAGTGTAGATATAAACTGCAGAAAAAATAAATACTGTAGAAACAAATATAATTACATATCTCAATATATCCCATATAAAATTAAATTCTTCAGAAAATCCAAGGTTAAAAGCTATTAAACTTCCAAGCATCTGCCCAAATACCAAAAATAATATGGTAATTATCATTATGATCGTTATTCCGAGAGTGCACAATATAGCTACAGTATATATCTTTACTATGGATCTGTGTTCCTTTTGATTGTATGCCTTATTGAGTCCTTTTATCACTGCATGAAACCCTCCAGAAGAAGCCCATATTGTAAAAATTAAACTCAGATATATCAATTGAGTATTTTTAGTAACTGTAATTCTGAGAACTGTGCTCTCTACTAACTCCAGTACATTTTTAGGTAATATATAGCTCAAAACTGTAAGTATATCACTACTGCTCACATCACTATACCCTATAAAACTTATAATAAATATAAGGAAAGGGAAAAAAGAAAATATCAAACTATAGGCAAGCTGAGAAGCAAGTGCTAGAACATCGTCTTCCATAAATCTAAAGATAAGCTCTTTTATTTTATATACAGTATTTTTTTTCAACTACATATTCCCCCTTTCATGTACTAGCCTACTAAATAATTTTCTTGATTTTCATACTATAAATAATATGCTGCATTTTTACTAATATTATAATTTCTCCATTTAAATGCTAAATTATAAATAACTCAAAAAGGAGCGCAGCATAATCATGCTACAGCTCCTTTTTTGGGGGAATAATGTTAAATATTACTAGAATTTATTTGAAATATCTATTCAGCAGCCCTGTAAATGCAGCTCCGTGCCTTGCTTCGTCTTTACACATTTCATGTACAGTATCATGAATTGCATCATAATTTAATTTTTTCGCCAGCGTTGCCAAATCCTTTTTACCCTTGCATGCTCCAGCTTCTGCTTCTATTCTCATCTGCAAATTTTTCTTTGTATCTGGTACTACCACTTCTCCCAATAATTCTGCAAATTTGGATGCATGTTCTGCCTCTTCAAAAGCTATTCTCTTATATGCTTCTGCAACTTCTGGATACCCTTCTCTATCAGCTTGACGGCTCATGGCAAGATACATTCCAACTTCAGAACATTCTCCAGTAAAATTAGCTCTCAATCCCTCTAATACCTGAGGATCCACTCCTTTGGCAACACCTATTTTATGCTCATCTGCCCAAGCAGCTGAATCCTCGGATTTTTCCACAAATTTATCTGACGGCGCACCACATACAGGACATTTTTGAGGTGCCCTTTCTCCTTCATAAACATATCCACAAACTGAACAAACAAATTTTTTCATAATAAAATTCCTCCTAAAATTTATTTTATGTAATTAATTTATTAACTCTTTTGAACAATTATTATTATAT
>NZ_FXYI02000149.1:0-9012 GCF_900184915.1 Clostridium sp. HV4-5-A1G
CATATGTGATAAATTTAATTGTAGATAATTAATAATTAAATGTAAAATATTAGTGTAATTGATTGGGAAATATAATTAATAATAAATACTATGGATAGAAAGTGATTAGGAGGATGATGATGGAGGGCTCAATAGGTAAAATTTTGATTGTAGATGATGATGAAAATATTTGTGAAGTAATAAAGATGTATTTGGAGAGTGCAGGATATAAAACACAAATTGCAAATGATGGAAAATCAGCAGAAACTCTATTTCTAGAATATAAACCGGACTTAGTGTTATTGGATATAATGCTTCCCAATATAGATGGCATAGATGTGCTTAAGTGGATAAGGAAAGAATCTCAAATTCCTGTGATTATGCTCACTGCCAAAGGAGAGACTTTTGATAAAGTTTTAGGACTTGAACTAGGGGCAGATGATTATATAGTAAAACCTTTTGAAGCCAAAGAAATGTTGGCCAGAATTAAAGCGGTGTTGAGAAGATATACTGTAGATAATGATAATAGAGAGGTACTTAAATTTGAACAATTGACAATTGATATAAATTCATACACAGTTATATATAAAAATGAAGAAATAAAGATGCCTCCCAAGGAATTTGAATTGCTGTATTATCTGGCTAATAATAAAAACAGGGTATTTACTAGAGAACAGTTATTGTGTGAAGTTTGGGGATATGATTATCCGGGAGACTCTAGAACAGTGGATGTTCATATTAAAAGGCTTAGAGAAAAACTTCAAGGAGGGCCTAACTGGCAAATAGAAACAGTATGGGGTGTAGGGTATAAATTTGAGGTGAAATAGATGAAAAAGGGGTTATTTTCAAAACTTATGGCTGCATTTATTGCAATTATTATAGTGAGTTTTGTAATGACAGCGGCTTTTTTATCCTATTGGTTTGAAGGATATTATTTTAAAAAGAGAGAAAGTGAATTGCTCAGAGAATCTCAATTTATAAAATATAAGGCTATTCAATATTTAGATGGAAACTTAACAGTAGATGACATAAATGAAACTTTAACTTATATAGGAAATTATCTATCAGCAGACATATGGCTTGTGGATAATTATGGATATGTATATTCTGTTTCAAAAAGTGAACACAAAAAATTAATAGCTACATCAAAACAAATAGTTACCAGTGATCTAAAGGAACTTAGAGAAAACAAAACAGTAGATAAGAGTGAGACCTATTCAAGTGTATTTGCGGGTCCAGTCCATACTTTTGAAATACCAATTTTTTCAAATAAAGTTTTTAAGGGTGCCATAATGATGCATACATCAATAGATGAATTAAAGGGACCCCTCATAAGAGTATATGAAATCATATGGATGTCAGCAGTTTTTGCCATTATAATATGCTGTTTTGTAATTTATTATTTGTCCCAGAGAATAATAATAAAGCCGCTTAAAGTAATAAATTATGCTGCGGATAAAATATCCAGGGGTGAAGTGGAGAAGAGAGTCGAGGTTAAATCAGACGACGAAATTGGTGAGTTAGCGAAGTCTTTCAACAGTATGGCAGATTCCCTGCAACAAGTGGAAAAAAACAGAAGGGAATTTATATCCAATGTATCTCATGAAATAAGATCTCCAATAACATCTATAAAAGGTTTTATTGGAGGAATGATTGATGGAGTTATTCCAGCGGAGAAACAAAATTACTATCTATCTGTAACTTATTCTGAGATACAGAGGCTTACCAGGCTTGTAAATGATCTCCTGGATTTGTCGACTATTGAATCGGGACAGCTTAAGCTTAGAATAGAAAAGGTGGACATAAATGAAGTTATAAGATTATGTGTTATAAAATTTGAGACCAGAATAAATGAAAAGAGATTGAAAGTAGATGTACTTTTAGAAGATGATAAACTCTATGTGGCAGCAGACAAGGATAGAATAACCCAGGTAGTTACGAATTTAATCGATAATGCTATTAAATATGTAAATCAAGATGGAAATATAAAGATTTTTACTAAGATAAAAAGCGAGAAGGTATTGGTATCCATATATAATGATGGCTCTAATATACCAGAGCCTGATATGAAATATATATGGGATAGATTCTATAAGCGTGATAAATCCAGGACTTCAAAAATAAGTACAGGGCTTGGACTTCCTATTGTAAGGAGCATCCTTACCCAACTAGGCGAAGATATATGGGCTGAGAATAAGGAACCTAATGGGGTTATGTTTACTTTTACTTTGAAAAGAGTTTAACAAATTATTTTATTTTGTTCATATTTGTGTAAAACTTTTTTATTATAATAATTCTAGATTTTAGATATTATGAGGTGTATTTAATGGATGATAACAACAGATATGATAACATAAAGGATGTTTCATGGGAAAACGTAGAGTCCAGTAAAGCAAAAATAAAATTTATAAATAGCAAGAGAAGATCAAATATGGTGAAATTAGGGAAAATGTGTTGTTTTATTCTGATAGCTGCTGTTTCGGGAGGATTATCTGGAGCTTATATGAGTAGTAAAAAGGAAGTTACTAAAATTTATACACCTAATAATAATCAGGTAGTAGTTGAATCCAATGAAAATGTTAATAGGGCTAAATCGGAAGATAAATCGGGAAATACGTCGGAGAATTCTATAACTGAGGTGGCAGAAGCTGTGAGTCCAGCAGTAGTGGGTATAAGTAATAAAGCAGAAGATTATTTTGGACTGCAGGATTTAGGGAGTGGTTCCGGGATAATAATAGATTCAAATGGATATATAGTTACAAATTATCATGTAATACAGGGTGCGGATAAAGTTATGGTTAAATTGTCCAGCGGAAAAATACTGGATGCATCTGTAGCTGGTGTGGATGAAAGGTCTGATTTAGCTGTAATAAAAGTAAATGCAAAAAATCTTCCAATAGCTAAACTGGGGGATTCTTCTAAAGTGAAAGTTGGAGATGCTGCTATTGCCATAGGAAATTCTTTAGGCGAAGAATTTCCAGGCTCAGTTACAGCAGGTATAATAAGTGCAATAAATAGGAAGATAGAGTATAATGGAGTTATATATAAGGTTATTCAGACTGATGCAGCTATGAATCCAGGGAATAGCGGAGGCCCTCTTTGCAATATACAGGGTTATGTCATAGGTATAAATAGCCTGAAATTAAGTGCTGGTTCCAAGGTAGAGGGAATTGGTTTTGCTATAACTATAAACGAGGCAAAAAATATAATAAAGTCACTTATAAGCAATGGTCAAGTTTCGAGGCCGGAATTGGGTATAAATGGAGAGAGTGTAATATCGCAGGATAATAGAGTTCAGGGAATATATATTCAGCAAGTGGAGAAAAACAGTGGTGCTTCGGTGGCGGGTATAAAGCCTACGGATATACTGATAGAATTAGATGGGAATAAAGTAAAGAGTATGTCAGATATAGAAGCTATATTAGGAGGACATAAATTAGGAGAAAAAATTTTAGGTAAAATTTGGAGAAATGGGGAAATTATAGAAATGCAGATAACTTTGTCTCAAATTCAAAAGGATAATCAAAGATAAAATAGTAAGATTGGAGTGAATTGATGTTTTTAATAGTTGGCTTAGGAAATATAGGGATTGAATATGAACACACGCGCCATAATATAGGATTTGATGCTGTAGATCTGTTAAGTAGTAAGTACAATATTGTTTTAAGTAAGAAAAAATTTAAAGGAACTTGTGGAGAAGGTATTATAGAAAATAATAAAGTTGTATTATTAAAACCAGATACTTATATGAACTTGAGTGGAGAAAGTGTGGTGGAAGCTGTAAATTTTTATAAAATAATGGGCAATAATATAATAATAATACATGATGATATAGATATTCCTGTTGGAAGACTTAGAATAAAAACTCATGGAAGTGCCGGAGGTCATAACGGGGTAAAAAATATAATATTTAACCTGGCTACAGATCAATTTGTAAGAGTGAAGATAGGCATAGGACAACCTGAAGGTCAGCTTATATCCCATGTTTTGGGTAGATTTTCTAAAAATGATAAAATTTATATGGAAAAAGTTCTAAAGGTCAGCCGAGAGGCAGTAGAATGTATTTTGAAAAATGGCGTAGAAGAAGCCATGAACAGATTCAATGGGTTGCTTTTATAGTTTGTATAAATAAAATAGTATAAAAAAAAACCGTATAATCTCTCTAATAAGGAAGAGATTGACGGTTATTGTGCGTTCAATTAAAAATGTTTAAAGTTGGAATTTGTAAGTAGATATTGTGATAGATAATTTTATTAAGTTATGATGGATGAATAAATTTATAGGGTGGTTGTTAGGATGAGATTAGAAGGGCTTATGAAACCCATTAAAAAAAGTGATAAGTTTAAAAATGTCATAAAGGAAATATCCAGAGATAAATTTCCTATAGGAGTGTATGGACTTTCAGAATCTGCGAGAAGTTATTTAACATATGGAATATATGAAACTTTAGATAAGCCGATCTTGATTGTTACTCACAGTGATGTAGAGGCTAGGAAATTGTATGAGGATTTATCCTTTTATTTGTCTCAGGTATATTATTTTCCAACTAAAGAAGTGGTATTCTACAATATAGATGCTATATCTGGAGATTTGAGATGGGAAAGATTGAAGGTAATAAGACAGATATTAAATTCACGCAAGAAAATTATAATAACTTGTGTGGAATCATTGAGTTCAGTATATATTCCTGTAGAATTATATAGAAGATATATGTTTAAAGTATCCGTTGGAGATGTCTTAGATTTAAAGGATATTGCAGAAAGACTAATTCAATGTGGATATGAAAGAAGTGAAGTTGTAGATGCAAAAGGCCAGTTTTCTATAAGAGGGGGTATAATGGACATATATTCTCCAATTTCTGCGGAACCATATAGGCTGGAGTTGTTTGGCAGCCAAATAGAATCTATTAGAAGTTTTAATCTGGAATCTCAAAGAAGTATTGAAAAAGTGGATAGTATAGAAATTTTTCCTGCCAGAGAAATTATACTTGACAAAAGTAGAATTAGAGCCGGGGAAGAGGGAATAAAAGAAGATCTGGCAATAGTAGTTGAGAAATTAAAAAAATTAAAAGACAATGAGGCAGTTAAGAGAATAAAAGAAATTACCGTAAAAAATTTAGAAGTTCTTGAACAAAGCTGGAATTTTGAAACTATTGATAGCTTTTTACCTTATTTTTATGAAAATCCATCAACTTTTTTTGATTATGTAAAGGATTATTTTATAATCATGGATGATGTTCAAAGATGCGAGGGAAAATTAAATAGTGTATATTTTGAATTTGAAGAAAACTATAAAAGCTTTTTACAAAGAGGAAATATACTTCTTAAACAGAGTAAAATGCTCATTGGTAAATCTCAGCTAATTGAAGAACTCAAGAGGAGAAAGAGCATTATATTAGATCCTATTGCCAAATCAGTTAAAACATTTTTACCCAAATCAGTAATAAATTTTTCGCAGATAACTCTCAATGATTATCATGGACAAATAGATCTGCTTATTGAAGATATAAGAGATAGAAAATCTAAGGGTTTTAGAATATTGATTTTATCAGGTACAAGACCTAGAGGAGAAAGATTGGTTGATACCTTGAGAGATAGGGATATAGATAGCAGCTATAAGGATGTAGTACGTGAAATTATGCCTGGGGAAGTGGTTATAACTTTTGGAAGCCAGCTAAAGGGTTTTGAATATCCAGAGCTCAAGTTGAGTGTTATTTCAAGTAAAGAAGTCTTTGGAGAAGCTAGGAGAAAGAATATAAAAAAGGCCGTGAAAAAGGGTGCAGGTAAGATCAAAAGTTTTACTGAGTTAAAACCTGGGGATTTTGTAGTTCATGTCAATCATGGAATAGGTGTTTATAAAGGTATAAAACAACTGGAATTTCAGGAGCATAAAAAGGATTATCTAGAGCTTGTATATGAATCTGATGACAAATTATATGTGCCGGTGGAACAACTTGATATGGTACAAAAATATATAGGGGCTGAAGGTAAAACTCCCAAAATAAATAAATTAGGAAGCTCGGAATGGGCGAAGGCCAAAAAAAAGGCTAAGAAGTCTATAGAGCAGATAGCGGAGGATTTAGTAAAATTATATGCTATTAGATCTACTTTAAAAGGCTATAGATATTCAAAGGATACCGTTTGGCAAAAACAATTTGAAGATGAATTTCCATACGAAGAGACGCCAGATCAATTATCAACCATTCAGGATATAAAAGAAGATATGGAGTCAGATAAAGTTATGGATAGATTGCTCTGTGGTGATGTGGGCTACGGTAAAACTGAAGTTGCTGTAAGAGCAGCTTTTAAAGCTGTAATGGACGGCAAACAAGTTGCCTTTTTAGTTCCAACTACTATATTGGCACAACAGCATTATAATAATTTCGTTCAAAGATTTTCTGATTTTCCTGTAAAAATAGATATGATAAGTAGGTTTAGAACCCCTGCTCAACAAAAGATTACTATAAAGGCTGTGAAGGTGGGAAATGTGGATATATTAATTGGCACTCATAGGATATTACAAAAGGATGTTCAATTTAAAGATTTAGGACTTCTTATAATAGATGAGGAGCAAAGATTTGGCGTCAGTCATAAAGAAAAAATTAAGAAAATCAGAAAAAATGTAGATGTATTGACTTTAAGTGCTACACCTATACCGCGAACTCTCCACATGTCACTTGTAGGAGTCAGAGACATAAGTGTAATAGAAACACCACCAGAGGAGAGATATCCTATACAAACCTATGTGGTAGAATACAATGATCAATTGATTAGAGATGCTATGCTCAGAGAAATAAATAGAAAGGGACAGATTTATTTTGTATACAATAGGGTCGAGAACATAAAAGAAATGGCCGCCTATGTATCAAAATTAGTTCCAGAGGCCAAAGTAGCAGTGGCCCATGGCCAAATGCAGGAAAGAGAACTTGAGAATATAATAATAGATTTTATGAAAGGTAAATATGATGTTCTTGTGTCTACAACTATTATAGAAACTGGCATGGATATACAGAATGTAAATACCATGATAATATATGATTCAGATAAGATGGGGTTATCTCAGCTCTATCAATTAAGAGGAAGGGTGGGACGAACAAATAGAATAGCTTATTGTTACTTGACTTATAGAAAAGATAAGGTTCTGACAGAAGTAGCTGAGAAAAGACTGAAGGCCATTAAGGAATTTACAGAGTTAGGATCTGGATTTAAGATAGCTTTAAAGGATCTGGAGATAAGAGGGGCAGGCAATATGATGGGTGCATCACAGCATGGACATATGGCTGCCATAGGGTATGATCTATATTGTAGAATGCTTGAGGACACTGTGAAGCTTATAAAAGGTGAAATACACAAAGAGCCGGTGGAGACTACTGTGGAATTGAAGATAGATGCTTATATACCGGATAGTTATATAAAAAATGAAGTTCAGAAAATAGAAGTGTATAAGAAGATAGCTGCTATAGATTCCTATGATGATATGCTGGATGTAAAAGAAGAATTGGAAGATAGATTTTCTAGTATACCATCTTCAGTACAAAATCTTATGGATATAGCCTATATAAGGAGTATTGGTAAGGAACTTGGGATAGAGGAGATAAAAGAAGTAAAGAGAGAAGTTGTATTTACATTTGAAAGTCAAAATAGAGTGGATCAAAATGTAATGAAGGGCCTTTTAAAAAATTATTCAAGAAAAATAGTACTAAAAATGAATAAAAAGCCTGGTTTTGGATATAGATTAGAAAATGTAAAAAGAGAAAATATTTTAAGTGATATTAAGAAAATTATTAATTATATGCTACAAATATATGAACAAAAATAGCTTTGTGGTAAAAATACTTTTATGTTAAAATAAATCTGTATTTTAACATAGAAAGAGTGGGGGAATAATTGTGAAAAATATAAAAAGGTTAGCAACCGCTATGTGTATAATGACGTTCATGTTCTCAATTGCCGGTTGTAATATGATAGAAAAAACGCCAGAAGCTATAGCTAATAGTACTGTAGCGGTAGTTAATGGAGAAAAAATCACCAGAGGCGATTTAGACAAAAATCCATATACCATGCAACTGTTAAGTCAGGCTAAACAGCAATATGGAGAGGATTATGAGAAAAATGAAGAAGCTGTAAATACTATAAAAAGCCAAAAAGAGCAAATACTTGAGGATATGATTACAAATAAAATAATTGAACAGAAGGCTAAAGAGTTAAAACTTTTGCCAGATGAAAAAAAGCTTAAGACAGATATGAACAATCAAATTGCCCAAATAAAAAAGCAGCAGTTTGGAAATAGTACTGAGCAATTTGATGCGGCACTAAAAGCTCAGGGATTTACTGAAGATTCATTTAAAAGCATGTATTTATCTCAGCTTAGAGAACAGCAAATGCAACAAAAAGTAAGTGATAGCATTACAAAAAATATAAAGATAACAGATAAACAAATAGAGGATTATTATAAGGCAAATCAGGATAAATATACGGAACTGCCCAATAAAATGCACCTGGCACATATCCTTGTAAAGACTAAAGCTGAAGCTGAAAAGGTAAAGACAAGGCTGGATAAGGGGGAAGATTTCTCAAAGGTTGCGAAAGAAGTTTCCCAGGATACAGTAACAAAAAATAAGGGTGGAGATTTAGGCACTATAAAATATGATGATTCCCAGTATGACGCTCAGTTTATGGCAGGGGCAAAGGCGTTAAAAGGAGGAGAAATATCGGATCCGGTACAGAGTAGTTTCGGATATCATATAATAAAGTGTATAGATAAAGTCAAATATCCTGTTAAGCCTCTCAGTAAGGTTAAAGATGAGATAAAAAAACAACTGGAAAGTGATCAAAAAAGCAAACTGGTTTCCCAGAAATTACAGCAGTGGAAAAATGCTGCAAGTATAACCAAAAAGGAAAAAAATATTATGTAAATATATATTTTACATATAAGTACCATATAGGGAATTATGATGATTTATGTCATAGTTCTCTTTAATTTTATAATTTAAATAACAATTGTGTATAAAATTTCATATTTAGAAAAATAATA
>NZ_FXYI02000150.1:0-8986 GCF_900184915.1 Clostridium sp. HV4-5-A1G
TATATATGTACAATATATTATACATATATATATTATAACATATAATATCCAGGAGGGAATTGATTTGAAAGATTTTAATTTTATAATAGGGAAAAATTTAAACAGCATAAGAAAACAAAAAAATTTAAGTCTGGATAAAGTAGCTTTACTAACTGGAGTCAGTAAGGCCATGCTGGCACAGATAGAAAGGGGAAATTCTAATCCTACTGTGACAACCTTGTGGAAGATAGCTACAGGTCTCAATGTTTCATTTTCTTATTTTATGGAAGAAAAATCTCATGAAGTTACTTGTGTAACTCACGATAATATTAAACCCATAATTGAAGGTGACGGGAAAATGAGAGTGTACCCTCTCTTCCCCTATGACAGCAAGAGAAGATTTGAAATATTCAATATTGAATTGGAACCGGGATGCAGCCATCAATCTCCTCCACACAATGATGGAATAGAGGAATATATTATTGTCAATAAAGGTGAAATGGAAATGATAATAGGAGATGATAAATATAAATTGAAATATGGTGATGCCATAAGATATATGGCCAATAAAGCCCATTGCTATAAAAATATATCAAATACTTTAGCAAGCTTTCAAAATATAATTTACTATTTTAAATAATTGGCTGCATCCTCAGTGTATACTTATTTTTTAAAATAAATTGTATGCAGAAATTGTCTGCCGGCGGAGGTCTTGAAATATTTTTCATCCATAAATTCTATGTCAGGTTTTTTAATGTTGTCTTCATAGGCATTTACCAGAAAATCACTTTCGATTAATATCTGTAAATCTATTTTGTCAATTTTATTGTAACTGTGGTGACTGCCTATTAAAAAGCATATTCTGTCAACTACATTTTTATCTATGTCAATGTCTTTAAGCAATTTTCTGGCTATGGGAGGCCCTTCAATTTCCTGATAGTTTCCCGCTGAACTGTTGTATTTTTTCTCGCTTTCTTTAATTCCTATATCATGCAGTATGGCGGCTATTTCCAGTATAAGCAGGTCATTTTTATTTAACCCTTCCAGCTCACCTATGGTTTTACTGAAGCCGTAGACTTTTAGAGCATGATTTATTCTTTTAGCATCATTTCCAAAATAAGTTATCATTTTTTTCATGATATGGCTTGTTATGTTCATGATAATTTCCTCCTTGTGGTTTATATTCTATTGATTTTATTATAATATTTTTATAGTGACAATGGTATCAAATTTAAATAACCCTATGATAATATATTAATGTATTCTTGTTAAGTAAAAATATGGAGGACGCCGATATGAAAAATATACTGCTTGTAGAAGACGACAGATCCTTGAACAGAGGAATCAGTTTTAAATTGGACAGAGAAGGCTATGGAGTATTTTCGGCCAGAAGCATAGAAGAAGCAAAAAAAATACTGTATGGAGAAAGTGTCGATCTTATGATCCTTGATGTAGGACTTCCAGATGGAAATGGATTTGATTTTTGCAGTGAAATCAGAAAGAATAGTAATTTGCTCATTATATTTTTAACTGCCTGTGATGAGGAAGTAGATATTGTAACAGGACTTGATCTGGGTGCAGATGATTATATCGCCAAACCTTTCAGCCTCATGGTACTGATGTCGAAAATAAATGCCTTGCTTAGAAGAAACTGTGATAAAGGAGGAAACAGTAAAATCATATCTGGAGATATAGCCTTCTATGTAAATGATATGAAGGTATTGAAAAAGGGGAAAGAATTGTTTCTGAGCAGGAATGAGGTAAAACTTTTGAAATATTTAATGGATAATTCAGGACAAATAATAAGTAAAGATCAGCTTTTGGATAAACTTTATTCTATAGACGGTACCTTTATAGATGAAAATACCATAGCTGTAAATATAAGAAGGCTCAGAGAAAAAGTAGAAGATGATCCTTCAAATCCTCAATATATAAAAAATGTCAGGGGAATAGGATATGTATGGGCAGAGAGCTGTGCAAAAATATGATTGAATATTTAAAAGAAAATCCATTATTTAAAAGAGCGTTTATAACAGTTGTTTCAGGTACCATGCTTATTTCCATGGCTGTCTGCTTTTTGCATTATTATATGATAAACAAGATCTATGTAAATCAGATGAATTCCACAGTACAATTGGTGGGATCTCTTGCAAGATCACATCCAGAAGATGAAGTGGAAATTGTAAAAACCATTCTGCTAAAAAAGTACAATTCTGAGGATTTAAATTATGGTGAGAGCATCATAAAAAAATATGGATATGATGATGAAGTCAAAGCCTGGAACGATGCTGCATTTAATAAAAATGTATATGATATGGCAATTGACGATCTGGTTGTGTTTATACTGGCTCTTGCTGGAGGCATATGTATTTTTAGATACTGCAGTCTGAGGATTATAGAAGAACTTGAGGAAATTTTAAATGTAGTTGATAAAATAATAGACGGCAAATTTTCCATAAAGGCTGATAATGATAAAGAGGGGATTTTATCTAAAATATATTCAGGGCTTTATCAAATGACCAGAATACTTGAGCTGAATATAAATAAGCTGGACAGGGAAAAGGAAAATATAAAGTCCCTTGTTACAGATATATCACATCAGATTAAAACACCTTTGTCCTCCATAAAACTCTTCAACTCCCTTCTAATAGAAGATGAAAATATGAATACAGATGAAAGAAGAGAATTTTTACATACTATAAAAGAAGAGGTGCTAAAGTTAGAATGGCTTACAGGATCTCTTATAAAGCTGTCAAGGCTTGAAGCAGGCATGATCACATTTAAAAAAGAGAAAAAATCCATAAAGGATACAATATATAAATCCATAAAGGGGGTATATTCAAAAGCACTTCATAGAAATATAGAGATAGATGCTGAAGATATTCATGAGTATTTTGTTTTTCATGATCCCAGGTGGACCAAGGAGGGCATAATCAATGTGCTTGAAAATGCTATAAAATACACGGATTCGGGTGGAAAGATCAATATCAGTATGATTGAAACGAATTTTTTTATAAGGATCGATATAGAGGATAATGGAATAGGTATACCAAAGAAAGATTTCAACAAGATTTTCAAAAGATTTTATAGGGGAAATTCCAGGGTGGTTCAGGAATGTGAAGGATCCGGAGTTGGACTGTATCTTACCAGGAGGATACTGGAGCGGCAGGGTGGAAATATCATGGTGGATTCAGAAGTGGGGAAAGGAAGCAGGTTTAGCCTTTTCTTACAGAAGTGTAAGTGAGTTTGAAAGTCATATGTAATATTGCCATGTTATGATCTGTGTATCAAATGTAAAAGAGAGGTAATAACATGAAGGTATTGGAAACGAAGTCTTTAAAGAAATACTACGGTAGAGGTGAAAATTTGGTCAAAGCTGTGGATGATATAAGTTTTACTGTACAGGAGGGAGAATTTATTGTAATAGTAGGTACCTCGGGATCGGGAAAAAGTACGTTGCTTCATATGATGGGTGGACTAGACAGGCCTACTTCAGGAAATGTGTATATTGGAGGAAGAGATATATTTTCAATGAAGGAAAACGATCTGGCCATATTCAGAAGGAGGAATATAGGTTTTGTATTTCAGGCCTTCAATCTTGTGCCGGTTTTAAATGTATGGGAAAATGTGACGCTGCCCATAGGTCTTGACAATAAGAAGGTGGATGAAAATTATATAAGAGAACTTATGGAAACTCTAAACATATATGATAAAAGAAATTCACTTCCCAATACACTTTCAGGCGGACAACAGCAGAGAACCGCCATCTGCAGGGCACTTGCCATCAAGCCCTCCATAATGCTTGCGGATGAGCCTACGGGAAATCTTGATTCCAAAACTGCCCAGGAGGTTATGTCGCTGCTTAAAATGTCAGTAGAAAAATACAATCAGACACTTGTAATGATAACTCATGATGAAAAGATAGCCCAGATGGGTGACAGAATAGTTGGAATAGAGGATGGAAAAATAAGGGCAGGTGATATGTAAAATGAACTGTATATCAAATCTGGCCAGAAAAAATTTAAAATTCTCAAAGACTAAAAATATTCTTGTCATAATAACCATAGCACTTGCTACATGTCTCATAACTGCCTCCGGTATAGTGATCTACAGCATTCAAAATATGGTAATAGCTTCCACCGAAGAACAATCCGGAAATTATCATGGAATCTACAAAGATGTGAATGAGAGGCAGATTGAAATATTGAAGAACAACATAAAAATTGAAAGTGCAGGAGAATACATTCCATTTGAGAGTGTAAAGAGAAAAAATTCCAATTATCCGGACATATCCTTAATTTACGCAGATTCCAAAGCAGCAGATATGACAAATATTAAACTGGAGAAGGGTAGGCTTCCACAAAAAAGCACTGAAATAGCCCTGGAAAAATGGGTACTTGAAAAATTAGATGTAAAAAGTGCTTTAGGGGAAACCATACATATTGAATATGGAAATACCTCTTTAGCTGCAGACTTTGTACTAAGTGGTATATTGAAGGACAGTACAATGCACAAGCAGCAAAACTTGAGTACAGGGCTGGTGTCAAAAAAATTTGTATATGAAAACTTGCCAAATGTAAAAAAGGACTGCTTTGTAAGGATAAAAAACCATAGAGACGTGGAAAAGAGTATCACTGACGTAGGTCATAGTATTGGGATAAAAGACAAAAATATAATCAAAAACTCCATGTATATAGATGCCTCAGGAGGAGATCCCATGATGCTGGCGGCGTTTGCCGTGATAGCAGTAATTGTTGTTCTGACGACAGTGGTGGTCATATATAATATATTTTATATATCCGTTATTGAAAGGATAAAACAGTTCGGGCTGCTTGCAGCAGTGGGAGCCACCAGGAAACAGATCAGAAAGATAATATTCAGGGAGGGACTTCTGCTGTCTGTGGTAGGAATTCCACTGGGCATTATACTTGCCCACATTGCTGCTTTTATGATTGGATATCTTTTTTCACAGATTTCTAATATAAGAATGAAGTCCTCTCCATACATTGTGATTGTATGTGTATTTATAAGTCTGGCTGCAGTGGCAATCTCTCTTATAAAACCAGGGAGGCTGTCTTCGAAGATATCTCCTGTAGAATCTATGAAATACAGCGGTGTAAAAATAAGTTCCAGTAAAAAGGAGAAGGCTTCATTAAAAAAGATATCCATAGCTAAAATTGCACGGCTGAATCTGTGGAGAAATAAGAAGCGTACGATTATGACCATGCTTTCTCTGACCATGAGCGGAGTTTTATTTATCATAATGTGCAGTGTTTTAAAAAGCATGAATGTAGACAATATGGTCAAGCATGATTTTAAATATGAATTTGATCTTTCGGTTACAAATACCTACGGAAGTCCATTGAATAAAAAATTGATTGATGATATAAAAAGCATGGATGGAGTGAAAAATGTCTATATCAAGAAAAATACATTAAATGTTTTTGTAGACAATGCACGCAGCATTCTATATGGATATGATGATTATATGCTGAACAGGTTAAATAAGTATCTAATAAGAGGGAATATATCCAGCCAAAATCTGAAAAACAGAGATGAAGTTCTCATAGTGGGCAGAAAAAATCAAAACGGCAGCGTTACCTGTAAATACAAGGTTGGGGACAAAATCCCTTTTTCAATCAGGAAAGAGGACAGCAGCGCCAACTTGAGAGAGGTCATGAATAAAGAGTTCATCGTAGCAGGTATATTAAGTGACAATATTGCAGGCTCCGGCTGGATTGTGGGAGGGTATGAATTTATAACTCATGAGGATGTATTTACAAAGAAAGAATTTAAAGACAGCCTGGCAGATAACAGGGACAACAAATTAACTGACATTTATATAGATATAGACAGCAGTAAATTTGAGACCATAAAAAGCAGGCTCAAAGCCATAGTAAATAGGGACAGCAGGATAATGTATGAGTCAAATACGGACTGGAAGAAGGAACTGGAAAATCAGTTTATGGCAATAGAGATAACAGCAATGAGCTTTACGGGAATAATAGCCCTCATAGGAATTTTGAATCTCATAAATACCATGATTACAAGCATACTCACAAGAAAAAGAGAGTATGGAATGCTCCAGGCAGTGGGGCTGTCAAACAAACAGCTGAGACAGATGCTTCAGATAGAGGGCATGTACTATGCTGGTATAAGTTCTTTACTGTCGGTGATTTTTGGAACCGGTCTTGGATACTTCTGCTTTAAACTGTTTAAAAAGGCAGGAGCGGATTATGCAGAGTATGAATTCCCTCTGATATCTATACTTGCAGTTATTGTGGTGTTTATTTTGCTGGAAATACTGATAACCTATCTTATTGAAGGAAGATTAAAAAAGGAATCCATAATTGACAGAATCAGGTACAGCGAATGATAATATAAAATGATTCTTAGGCAACTGGTATTACTAAATTTATTGATTAAAAATAGTAGTCACTATTTGCAGACAGGGCTACTATTTTTTATTGCTTTAATTGGTATTATTTTATATATTTAACATATCATTGACTAAAGTTATTTATATATCTTATATAGATGAGCTAATGTGATATAATGTCTATAAGTAAAAGTAAGTTTTATGATATAGCAATAAATGGAAAAACAGGAGGATAAAGAGTGGAAAAAAGACCTAAAATTAAAATCCATTATTCGATTTATGAAATAATAATAGAACTTATTAGTATTATATATAGAAAGTAAGAAATATACAAGCAGTATTCCAATAAATTCTGAAATAAAATTCACTAAATAGTGGAATTATAAAAATATAATAATTCTGACTATAGGATTGTGGACAGGAATGAAAAAAGTACATGATAGAATAAATTATTATGCTGAAAAATCAGATTTTGAAGAAGTCAATCAGGCACTGAAAAATAACTCAAATAAGAGAATGCATATAAGATATATTGTTATACTTAACTATCTCCAGGGATACAAGCTTAACGAGATTGCCTATATGAACAATATATCTTCTCAAACTGTAGGTGTATATGTTAAAAAATATAAATCGTCTGGATTAAGTGGTCTGGTTATTGGCAAAAGCCCGGGAGCTCCCCGTCATCTAACCAATGCCCAGGAGTTAGAACTAATTAAAATAATTACAACCAGAACCCCCGATGAAGAAGGTTTTACCGCAAGAAAAAACTGGGATACTACGATAATAAGGAAGCTGGTAATGAAACTTTATGGTGTTTCCTACTGTCAAAGAGGAATGCTTGAAGTATTATACAGAAATAATTTAAGTTTCACCCGTCCAACATATTCTTTGAAAAAAGCTGATGAATCAAGACAAAAAGAATTCAAAGACCAGTTTGAACTTTTAAAAAAAAATTAATGAAAGGTCATATAGATTATATTCTTTTTGAGGATGAATCAATGATTCGGGATTACCAGGCCATAGCAAAAATATGGTTTATAAAAGGCAGACAGCGCATTATTCCTACTACTGGTAAGCATAGGGGAGTAAACTTTTAGGTGTATTAAACTATGAAACTGGACAAGTATATTGCAGTGAAGACGAAAAGTATGATGCTGAAGTATTTCTTAAATTTCTAAAGGAAATTGTACAGCAGTATCCTTCTGGAAAGATAGTAATGATCCTGGATAATTCTCGTATTCACCACGCAAAACTTATACAGCCATTTATGGAGGCAACCCCTCGATTGAAACTTGTATTTCTTCCACCATACAGCCCACAGCTTAACCTTATTGAAGGTCTGTGGAAGTGGCTTAAATCTGACATTATAAATAATGTATTTTATCCCACAGTAAAAGAAATAAGGACAGCTGTCAGAGAGTTTATTAAACGTATCAATTTATCCAACTCAGAGGTTATTGACAGACTTTGTATAAAGCTTTGAACCATTTTTACTTTCTATATAGAGTAAAAATATTCTGGTTTTATTTTATTTAAAAGTACTATAAACCACCATTTATGGTACAATTGATTAAAATGATCGGGAGGGTTAATAATATGAATTTTTTAAAAGATATTATAAGTCGGGGTATATTTTTATTGATTTCGGGGCTAATCGTATACATTTTAACTTCAAAACTAGGATTTGAGCACAAAGAATATAATTTTAATGATCCAAGAAAATCCGGATTACATGCTTTTGCTGCAGTTTTTATAAGTATTTTTTTAATTACGCTTATAATATTTTTTGTAAATTATACTGGTAAATCAAATACTGATATACAGACAAGTGTAACTTATAATTTTTCTACTGTTCTGTCAAATGCATTATTGTATTTAATAATTATAAGCCCTATATTATTAACAAAGAAATTTTTTAAACAATCATGGGCAAGTACAGGGGTGTCAAGGCATAATCTGAAAAAATCAATTGGTATTGGTACAATCTCAGGTATTATATTTATAATATTGTCGCTATTTTATATGAATATAAATGTCGATAAAGTAATAACTCATTTAAACATTGGCCATTTTTGGGCGTTATTAAACTGTGCTGTAATTGGATTTTCTGAAGAGTTCATATTTAGGGGATATTTACAAACCCGTTTGATTGCATGGATGGGAAAAAACAAAGGATGGATGACTGCTTCTGCTTTAATGGCTTTAATGCATTTACCTCAAAGAATTTTTATTGGGAAAATGACTTTAACTGAAACCCTTACGAGTATGTTTGGTTTAGTTTTTTTCAGTTTGTTCTTGGGATATATGATGATTAAAACTGAAAATGTCACTGCACCATCTATATTTCATGCTTTATATGATTGGGGATATACACTAGTTTAGTTTTAAAGTATATAAAAAAATGGGTATTTTTCTATGCTCGCATAGTTAAAATATTGAAATTTTAACTATAACGGCAAAAATAAATATACCTACTAAGATTAGCAATATTCCATCGGATTTTTTATTTTGTTTATAAAAATATATTCCATTTAAAATTTGAAAAATTCCTACTGGCTTTTTATATTATAATAACATAAATGCTAGTTTCCAGCTTTAGTTTTTTTACATAAAAATATCTTTTTT
>NZ_FXYI02000151.1:0-8981 GCF_900184915.1 Clostridium sp. HV4-5-A1G
GTAATACACTGAGGTTGGTTCGACCTTTAGAGCTTAGGTAAACTTGTTCCATTAGGAATATTGACTAAGAAGCCATCCACTTCTATAAGTGGTGGTAGTTCACAATGAGATAAATGTACTTTTGGCCGCGATTTGGAGATAACTCCAAGCAGTCTAGGATTCTGCTAAAGCGTATGATAATGCCGCTTTACAGTGAAGCTTGAGGGTGCCAATCAGTGGGAGTTTCATATCTTTCTGATTTAGAAGCAAGGGTAATTCGGTACAGCCTAAAATTACACCATCCACATCATAGCTGGACAAGATTTCCCTGAAATTTTCTCTGGTATTTTCCGTTACCCTATTTAAAACAAGTTCACTGAAAATTATTGAGTTTATTTTATCCTGATGTTTTTCTGACGGGGTCAATACCTCTATGCCGAAGGATTCAAATCCCTTTTGATAAAAGGAGCTTTGCATGGTGTACTTTATCCCTGTCAATAATACTTTTTTCAATTTAAGTCTGCTGCATTCTTCAGCAGCTGCATCCACAATACTCAGCACAGGCAGATCTATTTGCTGCTTTATACTGTGAAATACTGAGTGGGGGGAGTTTGCAGCCATTATGACGAAATCGGCACCGGATTTTTGTAAACTGTTTATACCGTTTATTATATAATTTATATATTCAGAGGTTTTATGCTCATTTTCTAAATTCGTAAAATATTGAAAATTCAAACTGTTGATTATTATTTCAGGGTAATAGTAATCCGAGAATTTTTTATAGTACATATCAAGTATGGTTTTATAATATTGAATTGTGGAGGCGGAACTGATTCCGCCCAGAATTCCTATTTTTTTCATAATTTCTTATACTCCTTTGTTTTTTAGATAGAAGGATCTGTTGTCTATAGCTCTCATTGTTGCCAGTATTCCATCCAGGTGATCATATTCATGCTGTATCAGTTCTGATAGATCTCCTTGAAATTTTATTGTTTTATCCGTGAAATTTATATCTTTGTACATCACGGTACATTCTTTATAGCGTTTGACTTTTACCAGCAGATTTGGAAAGGACATGCAATCATCCATAACTTCCATCATCTGGTTATTGTCAAATTTAAGTATGGGATTGATAAAAACCATGGGCCTGTGAATATACATGTATATCAGCCTTTTAAATATTCCAATCTGCGGAGCTGCAATTGCTCTTCCTGCATTATATTTTTTGCGGAAATCAATTAAGGTATCATGCAAATCCGAAACAGTCTTCTCTACTGCATCCATTTCCCCCTTCTCAACAGAAAGACTTTTTTTGTATAGATCCTCATTTCCAAGTAACAATATTTCTTTTATCATAAAACGATCTCCTTTACATGTGATATATATTTGATACAATATTACTATATAATTGTTACTGTAAAAAGGTATAATTTTTATAAAAATTATGGGGATGATTTTATGGAAATACCGGTGTTCATCGAAAAGGACAGTAAAAAACCGCTGTATATCCAGATATATGGATGCTACAAAAAAGCTATACTGGAAGGGATACTTAAAAAAGACGACAGGCTGGAATCTATAGTACAGCTTAAGAACAGGCTTTGTATCAGCAGAAATACAGTTCAGGAGGCTTATAACCAGCTGCTGTGTGAAGGATATGTTTATAGTAGAAAGGGCAGTGGTTATTATGTGGAAGCTATAGATAAGCAGATAAAAACCGTCAAGAGAGAAAATATACCCTTAAAGCTTAAACCGTTGAGAAGTATTCATATAGATGATAGAGCATATCACTGTAATTTTAAACCCGGCTCGGTGGATCACGGCAGTTTTCCATTTGCAAGCTGGAGAAAAATTGAGCAGGGTATTATGAAAAAAGAAAATATAGACATATTGACCTATTCGGATCCCAGAGGTGAATTTGAATTAAGAAATCAGATTGCAGATTATGTCAAAAGTTCAAGAGGAGTGGCCTGCTGTTCTGAACAGATAATTGTAGGTGCGGGGACACAGACTTTGATGGCTATATTATGTGACCTGCTTAGTGAGCGTTGTAATAGGAACGTTGCTTTTGAAGAACCGGGCTTTTCTCCTGTGAGAAAGGTTTTTGAATGGTATGGATATAACATAGAGCCTGTTGAATTAACGCAGTCCGGAATGGATATAAAAAAACTTGAAGGCCTTGAAACAGTTCCAGGGTTGATATATGTAACACCGTCCAATCAGCATCCCATGGGTATGATCATGCCTGTCTCAAGCCGCATAAGACTTCTCAATTTTATTGATAGATGCGGTGGATATGTTATTGAGGATGATTATGACAGCGAATTTAGATATAATGTAAATCCAATACCTTCACTTCAAAGCCTGGATAATGAAAATAGAGTGATCTATCTTGGAACTTTTTCAAAAACTCTTTTTCCAGGAATGCATGTTGGATACATGATTTTACCTGAAAGCATAATGAATCTTTTTATTGAAAAAGGAAGCTTTATAAATCAAACTGCATCCAAAATTCATCAGCTGACAATTGCAGAATTTATGAGAAAAGGATTATTTGAAGCCCATCTCAGGAAAATGAGAAATATATATGCTAGAAAACAGCAGTTTCTTATAGATTGTATAAAAAATGAATTTGGAGAAAATGCTGCCGTCTATGGCGAGAAAGCAGGGCTCAACGTTGTACTTCAGGTAAAAAACAAGCTGGATGAGTCGGAATTGATAAATGCAGCCCTGGAAAAGGGGGTCAAAGTCTATCCTGTATCCTTTTACTATTTTGATAAAAATAATTATAAAAAACATAATATGGTGTTGATGGGATATGGACATCTGAGTTTTGAAGAGATGGGAAATGGAATAAGGTCTTTAAAAAAAGCCTGGTTTTAAATTGAAGATTTTTATAATGTTAGGATAATTTAAAATAAAAAGAGTGGACACAAGTCCACTTCTGTCCATTTAATATACAAATATATGGACTCTGATTAAGCAGTACCAAATCCCTTTCCATAGGCCTCATAGGAATTTTGTATTAAAACCAAAGCATTTATATCAACTTCTTTTACTATTTTCTTAAGTTTAACCAGCTCTGTATTTGTTACAAGGCACATCAGTATATCGCGTTTGTCATCTGTGTATCCGCCTCTTGCCTCGATTTTGGTAGTGCCCTCGTGAAGTCTGGTCAAAATCAAATTATTGATTTCTTCGGTTTTATCTGAAATTATAAATACGGATTTGGAATCGGTAAAGCCCTTGATATATATATCCACCACTCTTCCAATTAAATATACTGTGACCACACCATATAGAGCTTTTTCTATACCAAAGACAAAACAGGTAAGCATTACTATGGACAAATCCAAGCTCATCATTACTTTGCCAACAGGTTTGTGGGCGTATTTGCATATGACTTTAGCTATAGTATCTGTACCTCCTACGGAAGATTGCTTACTTAAAAGCATTCCCACGCCGATTCCCGTAAGAACTCCTCCAAGTAGGGATGATAGCAAGGTATCATTGGTAAAAGGAGCAGTATTGCTGGTTAATTCCACAAATATTGGAATGAGAAGAGCGCCTAAGGCTGTATTTAGTACAAATTTTTTCCCAAGTGTCAATAACCCTATGATAAAAATTGGCACATTGAAGAAACCTATTATTATTGACTTTTTTATGTGCAGTATAGATTCCAGTACAATAGCCAGTCCAGAAACTCCGCCTGGTACAATTTTATGCGGCGCAAGAAAAACATTTAAAGCAAAGGAAATTAAAAATAATCCTAATAAAATTACGGCTAAATCCCATACATTTTGTTTCATTCCACTCTCCTCCTATTTTTAAAATAATGGCACTATAAAAGCCCTCCGTCCCTTTTGGGATGAAAGACTCTCTTCACAGGGTAGATTTTGTATGAAAATAAATTGATACCGCTATGAATATAGATATATATTTTATATTTAAAAGTGCGTCTAATTAAATAAATCATCAATTATCAATTATAATACTCATTATAATGAATTATAGTGCATATATCAAGATAATATTCGTTAAATCTCATAATATTTTCATATAAGTATTTTACACATATGTTTTGGGTTAGGTGACAACTTTATATGGTATAATTTTTTTAAAAGCATAACGATATAGGGGTGAAGTCATTGATTAACAGCGCCTTAAAAGCTTTAAATAAATATTATGGATACGATAATTTTAGGGGAGATCAGGGTAAGGTGATTGAAAGCATATTGAATGGAAGAGACACCATGGCCATAATGCCTACAGGAGGCGGAAAATCCATATGCTACCAGATACCGGCACTACTTTTTAAGGGTATAACTATTGTAATATCTCCTCTTATTTCTCTTATGAAAGATCAAGTGGACAGTATAAAAGCTCTGGGAATAAAAGCTGCTTATATAAACAGTTCCATCTCTCAAAGTGAAATTTTAAATATATGTTCTTCCTTAAAAAGTGGAGATATAAAAATATTGTATGTAGCTCCAGAAAGACTGGAATCTTCTGAATTCTGCAGTATAATCAAAAATCTGCGGGTTTCGCAGGTGGCAGTAGATGAAGCCCATTGTGTGTCTCAATGGGGTCATGATTTTAGAGTGAGTTATACATATATCTGGAAATTTATAGCTGGATTTTCCAAAAGGCCTGTTGTTACAGCATTTACAGCTACTGCTACGGAGAAGGTACGAAAGGATATTGCAGAGCAGATAAAATTGAATAACCCTGTGGTTTTTATATCTGGATTTGATAGAAAAAATTTAAAAATAAGCTGCTTGAAGGTGGGAAATAGGTTTAGATACATACTTGATTATATAAGGGCAAATGCAGGACAGTCAGGTATAATATATGCAGCTACTAGAAAAGAAGTGGATAGTTTATATGAAAAGCTCAAGGCCAATAATATATCTGCAGGAAGATATCATGCAGGATTATCAATAGAGGATAGGAAAAAAAATCAGGAAGATTTTGTCTATGACAGGGTGGATGTCATAGCTGCAACTAATGCTTTTGGAATGGGTATTGATAAATCAAATGTAAGATTTGTAATTCACTATAATATGCCCAAAAATATAGAAAGTTATTATCAGGAAATAGGGAGGGCAGGTCGTGATGGTGAGAAAAGCGAATGTATACTCATGTTTGCTCCACAGGATATAATTACACAAAAGTATTTGATAGAAACTAGTATTCAGTCTTCAGACAGGAGAATAAGTGAATATAAGAAACTCCAGTGTATGGTGGATTTTGTCCATTATAATGGATGTTTGAGAAAATATATATTAAATTACTTTGGAGAACAGGTGGATTACGAGGAATGTGGAAATTGCAGTAACTGTATAAGAGAAGGAGAATATGTAGATAAAACAGTGGATTCTCAAAAAGTTCTTTCCTGTATCTATAGAATGAAAAGGGAATTTGGCGTAAATATGATAGTGGATGTGCTCAGAGGTTCTTCACAAAAAAAAGTACTTCAATACGGCTTTGATAAGATATCCACTTATGGAATAATGAAGAATTATTCAAAGGAGGAACTTTCGAATTTTGTAAATACACTTATAGCTCAAGGTTATATTTCCTTGAAAGAAGGGGAATATCCTACGGTAATGTTGAATTCCAATTCCGTAAAGATATTAAAAGGAGAAGAAAAGGTAATTTTAAAGGAATCTACTAAAGCGGAGAAAATAACCACAAACAGTGATCTGTTTGAATTACTGAGAAGCTGCAGGAGAGAAATAGCTAAAGAAGAAGAAGTCCCACCATATTTGATATTTTCGGATACTACTTTAAGAGAAATTAGCAGCAGGTATCCTGTAACTCCTCAACAAATGCTTGATATATCTGGAGTTGGTGAATTAAAGCTCAAAAAGTATGGAAATGTATTTTTAAAAATTGTGAAGAAATATGTGTATGAGAATAAAATAGAACCCAACTGGGTTTTTGAAATGAATTTGCAGAAAAACAATACTGGGAAAAATAACAAATTAAAAACTTTTGAGATTACTGTAAGTATGCTTGAGGACAATATGAATATAGAGGAAATTTCAGAAAAGAGGAGCCTTACCATATCAACAGTACTGTCTCATATAGAAAAATATGTGGAACAGGGAAAAAAACTAAATGCAGAGATAAAGTTCTATAATTTGTTTACGAGAGATGAGGAAAGTAAGATTCTGAAAGCTATAAAAAAATTGGGGATGTCCAGGTTGAAGCCAATCAAGAAATCCCTTCCAGACAGTATAAGCTATGACAAGATAAAAGCAGTCATACTTAAAGATTTCATCATGGAGAATAATAATTAGATTTTTCAATTTTAAAACTATAAAATGGGGTGGTAATATGAAATTTGTAACTTATGTTTATGAAGGAGAAGAAAGTATAGGTATTTTGCAGAATAATGAGATCTTTAATATAAGAAACCTACTGGAGAAAATGGGGGAAAAGGATATACCTGGAACTATGCAAAAATTTATAGAGTATCTGAATGAAGATAATTTAAACAGAATAGAGCGTTTTTTAAATGATAGAGGCGTTGAATCCGTTTTGCTGGATTCAGTTAAATTGAAAGCCCCAATACCTTATCCAGAGAGAAATGTATTTTGTCTTGGAAAGAACTATATAGAACATGCCAGGGAGATAAAAATAACCAGAATATCGGGAAATGGCATACCAAGCGCACCTATATATTTTACTAAAGTTGCATCACCTGCTGTAGGGACTGGAGATAATATTGAGTTTTCCACTAAAGTTACAAAACAGGTGGATTATGAAGCTGAACTAGGGGTGGTAATAGGGAAAGACGGCGTAAATATAAAGGCTGAAGATGCAGAAGAATATATTTTTGGATATACCATAATAAATGATGTGTCTGCCAGGGATCTTCAGGGAAAGCATACTCAATGGTTTAAGGGGAAGAGTCTGGATACTTTTTGTCCTATGGGTCCCTGTATAGTCCATAAAAATGAAATACCATTTCCGGTTAGTTTAGATATCAAATGTATGGTGAACGGTGAAATCAGGCAAAATTCAAATACTAAAAACTTGATTTTTAATATACCATATATAATAAGTGATCTATCAAAGGGAATGACTTTAAAGGCGGGCGATATTATATCCACAGGCACTCCCAGCGGTGTAGGTATGGGATTTGAACCCATCAAGGTATTGAAAAATGGGGATGTAGTGGAATGTTACATTGAAAAAATAGGGAGTCTTGTAAATAAAGTAGTGGAAATTTTATAGAATTTAAATACATAGAAGCGTGTTCAAATATCAAAGTTTAGAGTCTAAATATCATATTATATATGATAATATCCATAGCATTCAATTTACGTTGAGGTGGGTAGTAGTGTTAAAAAAATATAACTGTACTGTAAATGATAAAGTATTTGCTGTTATAATAGTGGCGGTTATGTGTATGAGTATAACAGCAATTCCGACAATCATATTTTGCAAAGGAATATTGGCAATGTGGAAGACAAACTTAATAATAATTAATGGAACTAATAAATTTGAAATCATAATGAATATAATAAAATTTATGATATTAACGTTAGTAATAATTACCGTTGTTGATCTGATTTTTAGTTCAGTCCTGGAGAAAAAAAGTGGAATAAAGCAGAACATGATAGAACTTACACTCATGTATTTAGTTTTTCTATTATATGCAATAATATATTCACATTTTTCAATTAATAATAAACTAATTATAAAAAAAGAAGGCATTCCGTATATGTCAATATACTTATTTGTTCTATATGTTTTATTGTTGATATCGTTTAAAATAATAGGAAGGCTCTATAAAAAAATAATATTGAAAAATAGAGATTGCATTAAATAGCCGTATTAAGGGGTGGATTATTTGAAAAGATTTTTTATATTTAATACTGAAAAATTAAAAAATGATGTTGAATATTTCCTTGTAACTTATGTATTGGTAATTTTTATACAATTAATTTTTTGGGTTAAAATTGACGACTTGGGAGATATAGTTTTTGGAACTATTTTTAGTATATTTTTTTTGTACTTAACTTTTATGAAAAAAAAATTTACTTTGAGAGAAGTGTGGAAATTGTTTTGGAAAGTGAAATGAGGATTAAGGTGGTAATAGTTAATGAATATAAATAAAGATTTTTCATTCTGGATAGCTTTGATAGTATCTCTTGTTGTTGCTATTTTGAATCTTTATGACCATAGGTATTTTTATAGCTTTTTTATGTTTTTAGTTTTTTTTTACTGATAATCTTTTTTATTAATGATAAAAATAAATAATAAAATTTTACTTGGGAATAGACTTAACAAAAGTATTAAAAACATACTTAAAACAGGACAAAATAAGACACGAACGTTAAATTCCAAATTAAAAACTACTCAGAATAATCATGGTATCACAAGAGATGCCAGATATTACAGTGGTAAACACTAATGATAAACCAAAGTATGATTGATAAATTAACTGAAATACATCTTACAGCAATAGCAGATATGTTCGGTATTCAGCTTAACAGAAACCTTCATTAAGCAATTTTCTGTCTTCTTTTATTAGTTGGTCAAAAGTACTATTATATGGATCAAATTTTTCAGTGCTATTATCGTAATTAGTATTTTTATCAGTAATGGCTTTATTTATTAAGTATATTAATTTTGGAAAAACTATTTCCGGAAAATATTGCGTATTTAAAATGAGTCATACGGCAGATGCTATGCAATGCAGATGATAAATAAACATTACTGTGAAATTTGTAAGCGGATTCTGATAATCCTGAAGATAAATATTTTCGTAATTTAATAGCGGTTATTTCGGCTGAAATTAAAGGCCGGATTTTTTTATCTACTTATTTGTTTTCCAGATCGAGAGCATATATTATGTATTGTAAATTGAACAAGTATATCAGCCTTATGATGAATAAATAGAAAAATATACTAAAGCATATTGCATTTTTATAAGTATTTATGTATAATTATAAAATATATCAATGATTTGTGATAATGTATATATT
>NZ_FXYI02000152.1:0-8942 GCF_900184915.1 Clostridium sp. HV4-5-A1G
AAGCAGAAGACGGCATACGAGATCTAGTACGGTCTCGTGGGCTCGGAGTTGTGTTTAAGAGACAGATTCTTTATTTACCAACAGTTTACAACATAATAACTTCTTAGTCAAAGCTTATCAGTTTAATTTAAAATAGTAGTACAGTATAATTTGCTATTAATAGAAAATATAAAAAAAGTGCTGTAAAATGTTCTAAAAGCAATTCTACAGCACTTTTTATTTAATCTATACTTTATTTACATCACTTTTTTAATAATACAATAGCTCTTCCAAAACACATGACTATAAAAGCTATCAGACAAATTACAGCAGATTTTTTGGATTTATTTTTAAACGCATCCATGCCATGAAATAGTACAAAAGGTGCTGCAAAAAAAAGCAAAAATACTCCCCAATTAGGTATAATGGCTATGGAACAAGTTATATAATAGGCTGAGGCAATTATCATCTTAAATTTTTCACCCGTTCTAAATCCAGGCACGTATTTTAATACATCCTTCAATTCTCTTTTTCTCCTGACATCTATATTTTTATCTTGTTTTCTCTTGCATAATAGAAAAGATACTGCTGGGCAAATCCCGACAACTGACCAAATTTATCTATTCCAAAGTCTCTTGTTTTTTTCAAGGATACATCCGGTGCCAGATAAAAGTGATTCATAGCTCTCTTAACCCATACATCTACAGGAAATGCAGAATACTTCTGCATGGAAAAAAGCATAATACAATCCGCCACTTTTGGCCCTATACCCATAAATTTTTGCAGCTCTTTATGGCAAACTTCATCTTTTTGCATCTTAATCCAGTTAATATCATAGGATTGATCATAATTCTGTTGATTCTCAGTGCCATTATCATAAATTTTCCGCACAGTATCCACAATATATTTATTTCTGAATCCAGTACCACAGTCTGCAAGTTCTTCCATAGTAGCATCCTTTAATCTTTCTATTTTAGGAAAGGCATAATATATTTCCCCATTATATTCCAGCGGTTCTCCCCACTTTTGGCTTATATTTTTCAGTGCCCTTTTTATCATAGGTATTCTATTGTTAGCAGATATTATAAATGAAACAATCAGTTCAAAGGGATCCTGTTTCAACAGCCTTATTCCATTTCCAAACTCCACGGCTTTTTTTAAAATTGGATCTTCACTGAGAATATTTTTTATTTCACCATAATCCCTATACAGGTCAAAATAGTCTGCCCATATTTCTTTAAAGTCCCTTTGAGATGCATTGTAAAGCAGTACATCTCTGTCTCTTTTTTCCACCTCAATAACCTTTCCAAAAGCTACTCCTATATAATTTCCATTTTCCCTTTTATTCCATCTAAAACACTGCCCGCAATCAAATATATGGGGCAATTCAAAATTTCTTACATCTTTTATTACAATTCCACCTTCACAATTTTCTATATAATTAAAATCCATACACGTACTCCTTTAACAGTAGAGTTAAAAATTATCGTAAAAAACTGCACCAGAATATTCCAGTACAGTTTTCCCAATCATTTCTTCAGGTATTCATCTATAGCCTTTGCTGCCTTTTTACCTGCTCCCATGGCAAGTATTACCGTGGCAGCTCCAGTAACTGCATCTCCTCCTGCATATATTCCTTCCCTTGTAGTGAGTCCAGTATCTTCTTGCACCACCAGGCACCCGCGTTTGTTCATTTCAAGTCCCTTTGTTGTAGAAGCTATAAGTGGATTCGGTGAAGTTCCCAGTGCCATGATCACCGTATCTACATCCAAATCAAACTCTGAACCCTCTATTTTAATAGGCCTTCTTCTGCCAGATTCATCTGGTTCACCTAATTTCATCTTTACACATTTCATTCCTTTAACCCATCCCTTTTCATCTCCTAATATTTCTACAGGATTAGTCAAGAGATTAAATTTTATTCCCTCTTCCTCAGCATGATGGACTTCTTCTGCCCTTGCCGGTAATTCTGAACGGGATCTTCTGTACACTATATATACTTCTGCCCCAAGTCTAAGTGCTGTCCTTGCGGAATCCATTGCCACATTTCCTCCGCCCACTACAGCAACTTTCTTGCCAACCTTTATAGGCGTATCATAGTCCTTTTTAAATGCCTGCATGAGATTGCTTCTTGTAAGAAACTCATTGGCCGAGAATACCCCATTTAAATTCTCTCCAGGTATTCCCATAAACCTCGGAAGTCCTGCTCCCGAACCTATAAATACTGCCTGGAAGCCTTCCTTTTCTACGAGATCATCAATAGTTATAGTTCTGCCAACTATTGTATCTGTCTCTATCTTAACACCTAATTTTTTTACATTCTCCACTTCATGCTGCACTACCTTATCTTTCGGAAGCCTGAACTCAGGAATTCCATATACTAAAACCCCTCCGGCCTTATGTAATGCTTCAAATATAGTAACATCATACCCAAGCTTTGCCAAATCTCCCGCACAGGTAAGCCCTGAAGGACCACTGCCTATTACAGCCACTTTTTTACCGTTTTTAGGTAAAGTCTTGGACAAATCAATGTCATTTTCCCTGGACCAGTCTGCCACAAACCTTTCCAACTTCCCTATGGCAATAGCATCTCCCTTTATTCCAAGTACACATTTACCTTCACACTGGGTTTCCTGAGGACAGACTCTTCCACAAACTGCCGGAAGTGCACTGGATTCAGCTATTATCCTAGCAGCCTTTTCAAAATTTTTATTCTTAACCTGTTCTATAAACTTAGGTATGCTTATGGAAACAGGACATTGAGTTACACACATAGGTTTTTTACAGTTTAGGCATCTGGACGCTTCTTTTACAGCTTCTTCCTCAGTGTAGCCAAGACATACCTCATCAAAATTAGTGGCTCTCACTTTAGGATCCTGTTCCCTTATTGGGACTCTCTTCATCCTATTAAGTTTTTCCTCTGCTCTACATTCACAGCCCTTTCTGTCGAATGTATCTCCCTCTTCTTTCTTCAATATCTTTTTTCCCTCTTCAGTCTTATACATAGCCTGCCTTCTCATAGCTTCATCAAAATTTACAAGATGGCCGTCAAATTCGGGTCCATCCACACAGGCAAATTTTACTTTTCCTCCTACAGTAACCCTGCAGGCTCCACACATTCCAGTACCATCTACCATTATAGGATTCAAACTCACTATAGTTTTAATCCCGTATTTTTTAGTAAGCTGTGCTATAAACTTCATCATTATCATTGGTCCTATAGCGACTACATAATTGTAGTCCTTAGTCTTCTTATCAATAAGCTCTTTCAGAAGATCTGTAACAAATCCTTTGTACCCATAACTTCCATCATCAGTAGCTATATAAAGGTTATCGCAAATCGGTTTCAGCTCTTCTTCAAAAAGTAGATAGTTTTTAGATTTACACCCCACTATGACATCTGCATCTATTCCGTGGCTATGAAGCCATTTTACCTGGGGATAAACCGGGGCAGTGCCAACTCCTCCTGCTACAAATATTATGTTCTTCTTTTTGAGTTCCTCCATACTTTCATTTACAAAATCAGAATGTTGTCCCAATGGCCCAACAAAATCTTCAAAATATTCGCCTACCCTGTACTCAGCCATCCTTTTAGTTGAATCCCCCAATGTCTGAAATACTATTGTAACTGTGCCTTTTTCAGAATCATAGTCACATATAGTTAAAGGTATTCTTTCACCTTTCTCATCTATTTTTACTATGATAAATTGACCAGGCAGACAGGATTTTGCAACTCTCGGTGCTTCTATATCCATTAAAAATATATTGGGTGCCAATTCTTCTTTTCTTACTATTTTGTACATATTATTCCACCAATCAAATGTAATCCAAATATACCGGATACACCTCTGATTCTGGCAGTTTCAACTCCCCTCTCGTTTATATTTATCTGACATATAATAATCCTTTATAATTATATCATATAATTGCAAAAAGTGCACAATCTGTGAATTAGCAAAAAAGATCATTAAATCAAATTCATAATCTCTTATAAAATGGTTTAATGATCTTCTTCAAATTAAGTGATTCTAAGATTCAGATAGAGTTTGCTTACTGAACTCTAGAAAAACTTATATAATCATAACGCTGCTCTTGACATTCCCGATTTTTTAAATCGGGAATGTCAAACATGAAACTTTTAAATAACTATTTCTTATAGTCATAAAATCCTTTTCCAGTTTTTCTGCCCAGCCATCCAGCTCTTACATATTTCCTAAGCAGCGGATGAGCCCTGTATTTGGAATCTCCAGTTTCTTTATAAAGCACATCCATTACGGCAAGACAAATATCCAACCCTATAAGATCTCCTAATTCCAAAGGTCCCATAGGATGATTTGCACCTAATTTCATAGCCTTATCTATATCTTCTGCTGAAGCTATACCTTCAGCTAATATGCCTACACCTTCATTTATCATAGGTACCAGTATTCTATTTACAATAAAACCTGGAGCCTCGGATACTTCTACAGGATCTTTTCCTATACTAAGGGCAACTTCTTTAACTTTATCAAAAGTCTCCTGAGATGTAGCCATTCCCTTTGTTATTTCAATCAATTTCATAACAGGTGCTGGATTAAAAAAGTGCATTCCTATAACCTTATCAGGCCTAGTTGTAGCAGATGCTATCTCAGTTATAGACAATGAGGATGTATTGGAAGATAAAATAGTTTCCGGTTTGCATATCCCATCCAATTCAGAAAAAATCTGCTTCTTTATTTTCATGTTTTCCACTGCTGCCTCTACTACTAAATCGCAATCAGCTGCCAATTTAAGGTCAACTGTTCCTTTAATTCTAGAAAGTATAGCATCAGCATCTGCTTGTGTAATTTTGCCCTTAGCTATTCTCTTTTGGAATCCCTTTTTTATTCCTGAAATTCCTCTTTCAACAAATTCATCCTTTATATCCCTTATTATAACCTCCACACCTTTTGATGCAAAAGCCTGAGCTATTCCTGAGCCCATTGTTCCCGCACCAAGAACACATACTTTTTTCACGTATATCCCTCCCCTAAAATTAATATAATTTAAATACTATCTTTATAACAAAACTCCTATTTTATAGCTTTAATCTGGGCTACCATTTCAGGCACAATTTTTTTATAATCTCCAACTAAACCAAGATCTGCTACATTCATTATTGGAGCACTGTCATCTTTATTTATGGCCACAATAAAATCGCTATCCTGCATTCCTGCCAAATGCTGTATAGCTCCAGATATACCACAAGCTATATACAATTTAGGCCTTACGGTTTTACCTGTCTGTCCTACCTGATATGCCTTGTCTATCCATCCGCTGTCAACAGTGGCACGGGAGCCTGCTATAGTTCCACCTAGAAGATCTGCCAGTTCTTTTAGAACCTTAAATCCCTCTTCACTTCCAAGTCCTCTTCCTCCGGATACTATAACATCTGCTTCTCCTATATCCATTACGTTTTTCGCAATTTTTATTACTTCATCTACTTTTAATCTAATATCGGAAGCTTTTAAATCTGCCTTAAATTTATCTATCTTGACAGCTCTGCTTTCGTCTTTTTCAAGCTTTTCAAAAACCCCTGGTCTCACAGTAGACATTTGAGGCCTGTGATCAGCACACTCTATAGTTGCCATAAGATTTCCACCAAATGCAGGCCTTGTCATAAGTAGATTTTTCGACTCTGCATCAACATCAAGTCCTGTACAATCAGCTGTAAGTCCTGTTCTAAGCCTAGCTGCTACTCTCGGTCCTAAATCTCTTCCCATAAATGTTGCACCTATGAGAAATACTTCCGGTTTTTTCTCATTTATTAAATCATAAATAACTTTAGCATAGGCATCTGTAGTATAGTGTTTCAAAAGTGGACTGTCCGCATACAGCACTTTGTCAGCACCATAAGCAATTAACTCCTTAGCTGCATCATCTATTTCGCTGCCAAGTAATACAGCTGTCAATTCTACGCCTAATTTATCTGCCAGCTCTCTGCCTTTTCCAAGTAATTCTAGGGCAACTTTCTGCAGGTTTCCGTCCCTTTGCTCTGCAAATACCCATACACCTTTATAGTCTGCTATGTTCATTATAAATCCCTCCTAATTAAATTAAGTGTTTTTCCTTTAATTTTGAAAGTGCATACGTTACAGCTTCCTTATATGGCTTATTAACTATTTCTCCTTGTCCTTTTGCTTCCTTGGTAGCCGATCTTCTAACTCTTGTCGGAGAACCCGAAAGTCCAAGAAGGGATTTATCTACATCTATATCATCTGCATGCCATACTTTTACATCCTGCTTAAAGATTTTAAATATATTTTTCATATGCATATATCTTGGCTTATTTAACTCTTTTATAGCTGTAAGAAGCACTGGGGTTCCAACTGTCACTGTTTCATAACCATCTTCCCAAGCCTTTTTGACTTTCAACTTGCCGCCTTCAACATTAACTTCTTCTACATAAGTTACCTGGGGTATTTGAAGAAATTCAGCTATTTCAGGTCCAACTTGAGCTGTATCTCCATCTATAGCCTGTCTTCCAGCAAAGATTACATCGTAATCTAATTCTTTAAGTGCGCCTGACAGTGCATAGGCAGTGGCACATGTATCTGCACCTGCGAAAGCTCTGTCTGATATAAGTATGGCCTCATCAGCACCCATCGCCAGAGCCTCTCTTAATGCAACTTCTGCCTGAGGAGGTCCCATGCTTATTACTGTAACTTTTCCCCCCTCTTTTTCTCTAATAACCAATGCTTCTTCAAGAGCATTTTTATCATCTGGATTTATTATTGATGGAACACCTTCTCTTATCAATGTTCCAGTTTTAGGATCTATTTTAACTTCATTGGTATCCGGTACCTGTTTTAAACAAACAACTATATTCATTATAAGTGTCCCCCCTATTTAAATAAGTTTCCTGAAATAACCATCTTTTGAACTTCTGAAGTTCCTTCATATATTTCAGTTATTTTAGCATCTCTCATCATTCTCTCTACAGGATAGTCTTTAGTGTATCCATATCCACCAAACAGCTGAACTACCTTAGTTGTAACTTCCATAGCCACAGTAGCTGCTATCAGTTTAGCTCTTGCAGCATCTACTGTATAAGGAACTCCTTTATCCTTATTCACAGCTGCCTTATACACCAAAAATCTTGCAGCTTCTATCTCAGTATCCAGATCCGCCACTGTCCAGCCTAAACCCTGGAACTTAAAAAGTGGTCTTCCAAACTGTTTTCTCTCTTTCATATATTCAATAGCCTCATCCAAAGCACCTTCTGCAATTCCAAGAGCCTGAGCAGCTATACCAATTCTTCCTCCATCAAGAGTCTTCATTGCTATTGGGAAACCTTTTCCCTCTTTCCCTACCAAATTCTCTTTTGGAATTATGCAGTCTTCAAATACCAATTCAGTTGTAGAAGAAGCTCTTATTCCCATCTTATTTTCAGTTTTGCCTATGGAGAAACCCGGTGTTCCCTTTTCCAGTATAAATGCAGATATTCCTCTAGTACCCTTGCTTCTGTCCGTCATAGCAAATACTATAAAAACATCTGCAACTCCTCCATTTGTAATAAATATTTTCTGTCCATTTAAAATGTAGTGATCTCCTTCAAGTATTGCCTGGCTCTGCTGACCTGAAGCATCAGTACCTGCATTAGGCTCTGTTAGACCAAAAGCTCCAAGTTTTTCACCTTTTGCCAGTGGAACCAAATACTTTTGTTTTTGTTCTTCTGTACCAAATTGTTGAAGTAATGAAGCACAAAGTGAAGTATGTCCCGATAGTATAACTCCAGTAGTAGCACAAGCCTTAGAAACCTCTTCAACAGCTAGTATGTAAGCCAGCGTATCTCCCCCTGCTCCGCCATATTCAACTGGAAAAGGGATTCCCAACATACCGTATTTAGCCATTTTATCCACTGTTTCCTGAGGAAATCTCTCGGTTTCGTCTATTTCAGCGGCTATTGGTTTAACTTCATTTTCGGTAAATTCTTTTACCATCTGTTTTACAAATTCTTGTTCCCTTGTTAACGTAAAATCCATTTATTTTACCCCCTAATATAGTTTTCATACTATAAAATATAGCTTCTGTAAATATTAATAACAAGATCGCTATAGTATAACTAAATTATTTATTTTTAAAATTCTTTTCCCTTTTTTCTACAAAAGCTGTCATTCCTTCTTTTTGATCTTCTGTAGAAAAGCATTCGCCAAAGGCTTCTGATTCATAAGCTACAGCTGTATCTATATCACACTGAATACCTCTGTTTATAGCAGCTTTACTCATTCTAACAGCTACAGGCGCATTAGAAGCTATAGTATTTGCTAATTTTTTTGCCTCTTCCAATAATTTTTCGGGTTCAAATACACTATTTACCAATCCTATTCTCAAAGCTTCATCAGCTTTTATCATCTTTGCAGTATATATCAACTCTTTAGCCATACCCAGTCCAACTACTCGTGCAAGTCTTTGAGTTCCTCCAAAACCCGGTGTAATTCCCAATCCCACTTCTGGTTGTCCAAACTTAGCCTTTGATGAAGCTATTCTTATATCACAGGCCAGAGATAATTCACATCCACCACCTAATGCAAAACCATTTACTGCTGCTATAACAGGTTTTTCTAAGTTTTCCAGTTTCCTAAAAACTTTATTGCCAAGTCTACTGAATTTTCTGCCTTCTAAGGTATTAAAATCTTTCATCTGAGTTATATCTGCTCCAGCTACAAAAGATTTTCCTGCTCCTGTAATTATTACAGCCAGCACAGCATCATCTGCCGCAATCTCATCTATAGCACTATCTATTTCCATCACTGTTTCCGAATTTAAAGCATTAAGTGCCTTAGGTCTGTTTATTGTGAGCAGTGCCAACTTCCCCTCTTTTTCAAGAATAACATTTTTATACTCCATATTAACCCTCCCCAAAAGTTTTTAGTATTTTATACTAAAATTAAACAGTTTATTAACATACTATTGTTAATAATATCACAAATATTATTAATAAT
>NZ_FXYI02000153.1:0-8922 GCF_900184915.1 Clostridium sp. HV4-5-A1G
CGATTTCAATAATAAAATAATCATTAAATTGATATTTAATAACAAATTTGATTAAATTATTGACAAATTGATAAATAGCTTTATAATATAAATTAATACCATATTCACTGTGAGTTAATTAACTACAGGTTAAATTATTATAATTATAATACCACAAAAAAACTAATTTAGGCACAATGTTATAAGTAATCAAATATTGAAATTATTAAAACAGGAGGAGGACAAATATGAGTAACAGAGAAACTAAAGATGATTATTCTCTAGAGCGTGTTCCAAAAACTGCAAAACAAAATTTTTGGCAGGTAACTGTAGTCAGATTAGGGGGCTTTGCTTGTGTATCACAGTTAATGCTTGGTGCATCATTGGGATATGGCATGACATTTAACAAAGCACTATTGTCAGTTTTGCTTGGAAGTGTAATTTTACAAATAGTTGGCGTTGCATTGGGAATTATAGCTGCTAGAGAAGGATTGTCAACAAGCTTATTGTCAAAGTGGTCAGGTTTTGGGAATTTAGGCTCTACAATAGTTGGATTGATTATAGCTATAGGATGTATAGGATGGTTTGGAGTACAAAATTCTGTATGTGCGGAAGGAATGTTTAATGCTACTAAGATTTTTAATGCTCAAATATGGGCAATTATTACCGGCCTTTCAATTGTTGCCATAGTAGTTTATGGATTTAAAATGTTGAGTTATACTGCTAATATTGCGCTTCCGTTATTTTTACTGGCTGTAGGAATAGCAACAGTTAAAATGTTAAGCAACACAAATATATCAACACTTTTAACTTCAACGCAGCCTGGCCCTTCTATGTCACTTTCAGTTGGAACTACTATGGTGGCAGGTGGTTTTATTGTTGGAGCAGTTATGACCCCTGATATATGTCGATTCCTTTCAAATAGTAAACAAGTATTCTGGATGATACTAATTAGCACATTTGTTGGAGAACTTAGTATGTGCATGATTGCAGTTCTAATGGCTCATGTTGTTAAATCCAGTGACATAATGACAATAATGTATTCTTTATCTGGATGGTTAGGTGTTGCAATTGTAATTTTCTCAACTGTAAAAATAAATGATATAAATTTATACTCTTCAAGTTTGGGCTTGACTACTGTACTTAGCACCATATTTAAGAAAAAATTTAATAGAAGTACTATAACTGTAGTAATTGGCATATTTGGTACTTTGTTATCTGCCATTGGAATAATGAATTATTTTGTCGCCTATCTGACATTTTTAGGTGTATTTGTACCTCCAATTGCAGGAATTATGGTAGTGGATTACTTTATATTAAAAAGGGATAGAACTGTTTTGGATGAAGCGAGACAAAATGGAAATTTGCCTGATTCTTGTGAATCATGGAATCCAATAACAATAATATCATGGCTATGTGCATTTATGGTAGGGTATTTTGTTAAGCAGGGAATTTCATCCTTAAATTCTATCATCACAGCTGTGGTAACATACTATGTTTTAATGAAAATTTATGCTGCTTTCAAAGGCCAGACTAATGCTAAATTTGCTCAGACAGATAAGTATATTGGTTAAATATTGAAATATATGCCGCAAGTCAGTAATTCTGGTTTGAAATTAGTGAAACGAAAGGAATGATTATACAAATATGAAAATCAAATATATAAGTCCTATTACAGATGAAGATTTCGAAAAAAAATCTATTGCTGAAGCACAAGGCTTTGCATCTTCTAAAGTACAAATTGATGTTGAAAGGGTTCCCTATGGAACAGAGTCAATTGAATGCTCTTTTGATGAAGCATTAGCTGCGCCTGGTATTATTAAAGTTGGATTGGACGCCGCTAAACAAGGGTATGATGGTATATTTGTCAGTTGTATGGGAGATCCTGGATTGGATGCATTACGTGAGCTGGTTGATATTCCTGTAGTTGGTCCATGTAGAACATCTATGTTATGTGCTGCAGATCTTTCAACTAGGTTTTCAGTAATTACTGTTACAGATGGTGTTGTTCCCATTATTGAGAGAATAGCTTATGATGCAGGAGTTGCAGCAAAGCTTGCATCAGTTAAGGCTGTTAACATTCCAGTTTTAGAATTAGGTGAGAAAGATCGCCTAATACAATCTTTATTTAAATTGGCAATTGAAGCTATAGAAAAATATAATGCACAACTTTTAATACTGGGCTGTACCGGTATGATAGGGGTTAGTGAAAAGTTAATGGGGTTATTGCATGATAAAAGATATGATGTACCTGTAATATATCCAGTATCTGTGTCGGTTAGATATCTGGAATCTTTAGTATTGCTCGGCTTAAGTCATAGCAGAATGTCATATCCGAGATCTCCAAAAAAATCACGTAGTATATGGAATATCCTAAATAAATAGCAATATTCGGATAAAAATATCTAGGAGGGAAAATATGGCGGATAGTACATTATTAAATATTATGAAAAAAAGGAGAAGCATCAGAGCATTCTCCAAAAAGGCTATTGCCAGATCTGAAGTTATGAAATTGCTTGAAGGGGCTGTTACAGCTCCCTCTGGCAGTAACATTCAGTCATGGCTGTTTGGAATTATGGATGATATAAAACAATTAAATAAGATCTTTCCTTTTAGCCCGGGATTAATTGGAAAACCACCATGTATAATCGTAGTTTGTTCTAATAGAAAGCTAGCATATGATAGGGGAGGAAAATTGGGAAGTGATGAGATGGCAATAATGGATGTTTCTATGGCATCGGAAAATATTATTCTTCTAGCCACAGAGAGAGGATGGGGAACATGCCCAGTCAAGTCTTTTAATGGTGAGGCGGTTAGAAAAATATTAAAACTTCCTGATTATATATCACCAGACTTGATAATAAGTATTGGATATCCTCAAAATGAGCCTAAATCGCCTCCCAAAAAAAAGTTAGAAGATGTTGTTTTCTATAACAAGTGGGAGGAAAAAATATGAGTGAAAAGCTGATTCAATTACTTGCTTATATTGTTTCAAGTGCAGTTGGGTGTATAGATGAACCTAAAATATATGGCTCACTTAGACTTATTGATACGGCTCAAAAGATAATTGAACTATTTGATGAATTGGATCTTGTCAAGGATAAAAAATTAGTTGAAATAGCCAACATTATAAATAGAGAAAAATTGTTGTGTATGAGTGACAATACAGCATTTGAACAGATGCTTAATGATGTATCAAATAAATTAGTTCAATTGATAGATGAAAGGGAGTAAAGGTATGAGAAAAATAGGCGTCAAGGAAATTGAAGATATAGCGGCAGGAGCTGCAGTGTATGGTACAGGAGGCGGTGGAGACCCATATGTTGGTAAACTTATGGCTATCGATGCCATTAAGACTCATGGAGAAGTCACAATGCTTGATGTAGATGAAGTGCCAGATGATGCAATTGTTGTACCAACTAATATGATGGGAGCGCCAACTATTTTAATTGAGAAAATTCCTAATGGCAAAGAAGCCATAAATGCTTTTTCACTTTTAAAAGATTATCTTGGCAAAGAAATTTTTGCTACAATACCATTTGAGGCGGGGGGACTCAATTCTATGATACCTTTTGCAGTAGCAGCAACATTGGGAATGCCCATTGTGGATGGAGACGGGATGGGAAGGGCTTTTCCGGAAATTCAAATGGTAACTTTTAGCCTTGGCGGAGTAAAATCAACTCCTCTGGTAGTGTGTGATGAAAAGGGAAATGCCACAATGTTTAATACTGTAAGCAATAAGTGGAGTGAAACTTTAGCTAGGGCTGTAACTGTAGCATCGGGTGGATCGACAATGATGGCAAGCTACACTATGACTGGATCTCAAGTTAAAAAAACTTCAATTAGGGGAATTGTAACTAAAACTGAAGAAGTTGGACGTGCAATAAGAATAGCAAAAAATAAAAATACAAATCCTGTTGATGCAGTGCTTAAGGTAAGTGGAGGATTTGAATTATTCAAAGGCAAGGTATGTGACATATTGAGAAAAACAGACGGTGGATTTGTACGTGGAGAAAGTAAAATGACGGGCATCGACGAGTATAAGGGGAAATCCATTAAAATAGAGTTCCAAAATGAAAATTTAATAGTACAAACTAATGAGGGAGAAATACTGGCTACGGCTCCAGATCTTATTGTGGTACTTGATATTGAAACAGGACATGCTATAACAACAGAAACTCTTAGATATGGAAATAGAGGAATAGTAATTTGTATACCTTGCGATGAAAAATGGAGGACCAAAGATGGAATTAAGACTGTAGGGCCAAGATATTTTGGTTACGATGTAGACTATGTTCCTATTGAGCAGAGAATTAAAAGCAGAATGGGGGAATTTTAAAATGAAGTATAGAATTGGTATAGATGTTGGTGGAACTAATACAGATGCAGTAATTCTTGATGAAAATCTGACACCTGTGGTAAAAACAAAAACCCCAACTACTTTGGATGTAAGTTCAGGGATATATAAGGCACTTTTGGAAGTTTTGAAAATGAGTAGTGTACCGAGAGAAGATATAAAATATGCCATGCTTGGAACTACGCACTGTACCAATGCAATTGTCGAACGCAAAAGATTGAATAAGGTTGGTATCATAAGAATTGGATACCCTGCTACAACTGCAATAAAACCAATGACAGGATGGCCTGAGGAGCTTAAAGAAGCGATAGGTAACTTTAGCTACATAGTTAAAGGTGGATTTGAATTTAATGGAAATGAAATTTCAACACTTGATAAAAAATACTTGAGAAAAATAGCCAGTGAAATAAAGGGAAAAGTTAATTCTATAGAAATTACGTCTGTATTTTCACCTGTGTCAAATCAGCATGAAATTAAGGCAGCAGAAATTTTTAAAGAAGAAATGCCGGATGTACCAGTGTCACTGTCATCCGAAATAGGCAGTATAGGATTTTTAGAACGTGAAAATGCAAATATATTGAATGCATCATTAGTTGATGTGGCAAAAACTACAGTGAAAGGATTCATAAAAGCACTTAAAAATGAAAATATAGATTGTCAAGTTTATATTGGACAAAATGATGGTACACTTATGTCAGTAGATTATGCCATGAAATACCCTATATTTACTATTGCTTGTGGACCGACTAATAGTCTTAGGGGAGCTTCTTATCTTGCAAAACAAAAAAATGCACTAGTTGTTGATGTAGGAGGTACGACTACAGATATTGGCGTACTTGTAAATGGATTTCCAAGAGAATCTTCTACTGCAGTTGAAATAGGTGGTGTAAGGACAAATTTCCGTATGCCGGATCTTGTATCTATAGGTCTCGGTGGAGGAACTGTTATACGAAAAAGTGGTAATAAAGTTTCAATTGGACCTGATAGCGTTGGATATAAACTTACAGAAAAGGCCATGTGTTTCGGGGGAGATACACTTACTGCTTCGGATATAGCAACTTTACTTGGAGTGGCTAAAATAGGTCATGATAAAAAAATAAATGGTGTTCACTTAAATATGGCAGAAGAAGTATATAAAAGGATGATAATTATGGCAGAATCAGCAATTGATAGGATAAAAACAAATGCAAATGATATGAAGGTTGTATTGGTAGGAGGAGGAAGTGTACTTCTTCCAGATAAATTATCAGGGGCATCAGAAGTTATAAGACCTGATTATTTTGATGTGGCGAACGCCATTGGGGCAGCAATAGCTCAAATAAGTGGACAAGTTGAGAAAATATTTATATTGGATAAAATTGGACGTGAAGAGGCTATTAAGGAAGCCAAAAATATGGCGATTGAACAGGCAATTAAAGCAGGGGCTGATCCTGAATCTATAGAAATTGTAGATATTGATGACGTACCGCTGGCATATATTCCGGGAAATGCAACTAGAATAAGAGTAAAAGCAGCAGGAAATCTTCTGAAATAAATACAGGGGAATTCCGCAAATAATTTAAATTAATTTCCAGCAGCAATTATATGCAACTACAATCCAGTTACGTATAATTGTTGTAACTGGATTTACCCACGTGATTTCCTTTTATTTCCTGACAATGTGACGAGAGATTGCTGTATTGATATATTTTTTGTATGTGACAGTACAACAGGAGATACTATGTATTATTGGTATCGTTTAGCCTTTTTATAGAAAATAATCATTTTTTGTATAACTTAAATTAACAGATATTTCTTCTCCACAATTTAAAATATTATGAGGTGTATTTTTCTTTATTAATATACTGTCACCTTCTTCAAGTTCATATACAGAATCTCCTGCATAAACTTTTACTTTTCCTTTTAGTACAATAATACTTTCATCAGCCTTATGAGTAATCATTTTTTCAGAACTCCAGCAACCTAAATCTAATTTGTAATATAGCCCAATTATTTCAGGTTTAACTTTTGAATCCATTGAATTTGGCGTTAACAATTCATATTCTGCAGTGATTCCTGGTAATACTAGTTTATCTCTGCTATTTTTATGTATAACAACGCATCTATTATCAGTGCTATTTTCACTGGAATGTATATTGTTATCTTCCATAAAGAAAAATATTATAGGAACTTCAAGACATTCAGCAATTTTCCTTAAAGAATTAAGTGAGGGCTTTTTTAATCCTCTTTCTAATTGTGAAAGAAAGCTTGCTGTATATCCTGTCATTTGACACATATCAGCTAGTGTATATCCTTTTTTTAATCTAAGCTTTTTAAATATTTCCGGATTCAAAGCATAACTCCCCTTTTAATTAATATTTTACAGCTGCCCTTTTATAAGTGTATACTTTCCTATTAAAAAAATCAATAAACTTATGCTTTGTAAAAATTTTAATGATGTAATGAGTGCAATTAAAGATAAAAAATTAGGTATTATTTTATCTTTTGAGGGGGTAGAGCCTTTATACAATGATCTTGATCTTTTAAAAATTTTCTACAAACTCGGCGTAAGAGGGTTAGGACTTACCTGGAGTAGAAGAAATTATGCAGCAGATGGGTGTCACTATACAGACGTTCCTGAAGGCCGTAAAGGAGGTTTGACCGATTTTGGATTTAACCTTATAAAGGAAGCAGAAAAATTAGGGATGCTTATAGACGTAAGCCATTTGAATGATGAAGGATTTGATGATGTACTTAAATTTACAAAAAATCCATTTATCGCATCACATTCTAATAGTAGAGCTTTATCTAATATAAAAAGAAACCTTACAGATTTTCAAATAAAGGCGATTGCAAACAGAGGTGGCATAATATGTGTTAATGCATCCAGTATTATGGTAGCCGATAATGATGAAGATTCAAATGCTGAATATTTAGCAAAACACATTGATTATATTGTTAATTTGGCAGGGATAGATCATGTTGGTTTCGGATTTGATTTCTGCGATCGTTTTGAAGAAAGTGGACAAATATATAGCAACTCTAGAATATCATTTGATGTTATAAAAGGGCATGGAGAAGCAAATAAGGTATTAAAAATACTTTCAAATCGTGGTTACAACAGTAAAGATATTGAGAAAATAGGTTGTGAAAATTATCTTCGGGTGTTAGATAATGTCATAAATAAGTAGATTGACATCAACTTATTACTCCAATATTTCATTTATAATTCTTCCGTCTGCATCTTTTAACTCAATTCCAAGCAATTTTGCCATAGTTGGTCCTTCATCAACCAAATTCATATCATCTACAACTACACCTCTTTTTACTCCTCTGCCGCTTGCCATAAAGACGGTTGTATAGTCTTTTCTGTATGGCGAGTACCCGTGGGTGGCTCTTGTGATATTATGTGAGCTGCTCACATCTTCCGGTTTTATATATTTTATTATGTCTCCCACCGTGTCATCAAGAAAATAAAATCCCTTTTTTGCTTCAACCATAAAAGCACAATTTGGATCAGCGCCTAATTTCATTACAATATCTTTTTTGTATATTTCTTCGATACATTGATTTTCTTTATTGAAATTTTCTATAAGAGAATAGAGTTTGTCTATCAACAATTTATCGTCTTTGTTCTTTAAATATATATAGGCACAGCCATCACAATTTTTTGATATTGCCCTGTAGTTTTTAATTTTCCCTCTTTCGTCTACATCAATATATCCATTGTTTTTCAATAATACATTGAGTTCTATAATTTTATCCTCATCCATGCTGCTGTGATCACCTAAAATTATAATTGTGCTGTCGTTATACATATCATTTTCTTTCAAGGTTATAATTATTTCACCTAACCTTTTGTCATGCCTTAGAAGTGCGGCATTTGCTTCTTCAGAATAAAATCCACTGCAGTGGCGCATAGAATCCAAATCGGAATAGTGGACAAATGTTATATCAGATTTCTTGTTTTTTATAGTATATAGAAGTGATTCATGGGTAAAATTATCTAATTCAGGTTCCTTCATACCATCTCTCAAATAACCAAATTTCTGATTTAGTTGAAATTCAAATAAAGGGTTTCCATTCAATAAAGATACTATAGTTTGATTTTGCCAGGACCTATTGGGAAAAATCTCCGGCATGTTGTATTGTATTCTGGATTTTGCTGTGATAGGCCATAACAAGGCTGCTACTGTCATTCCCCTGTCTATTGCAAGATCATAAATTGTGTCTCCTTTTATATATTGTCTGTCCCAGTACCAGTCCGGTGATTTTCTATTAGGCTGTAATAAGGTATTGTTTACTATTCCGTGATTTTTGGGATACTTTCCCGTGACAATGCTGGCATGGGCAGGATATGTTAGGGAGGGGTAAACACTGTATACTTTTTTACAATAGGAAGCTTCGGCAAGAAATTTTTTAAAGTTAGGTAAAGAAGAGATGTATTTAAAATCTAAAGTGGCAAGTCCGTCAAAAGATATTATATATAAATATTTTGTAAGCTTTTCCATTTGAAATTTCCCCCTGATAATAGTGATTTTTAAATAATTACAACAATATTTTTAATATACCACTTGTAGATTATGATTATATTATAAGATTATTAA
>NZ_FXYI02000154.1:0-8903 GCF_900184915.1 Clostridium sp. HV4-5-A1G
ATAATATATAAACTTTTTGGCGTTTTGTTACATGTTTTAAAATAATATATATTTAAAAAGATAAAATAACCCTGTGATTTTCAATTATATTGGTTTATTATATAATATTGATATGGAGGAGAGAAATCGATGAAAAAGATAGAACTATTGGCTCCAGCAGGAAATTTAGAAAGCATGTATGCGGCAGTTGAATTAGGAGCAGATGCTGTTTATCTTGGGGGAAGTAAATTTTCTGCCAGGGCTTATGCACCTAATTTTGATGATAAGAATATGGAAAATGCAGTGGAATATTGCCATCTCCGCAATGTTAAAATATATGTAACTGTAAATACTATAATAAAGGAAGAAGAATTGAAAAAAGCTTGTAGATATGCAACATTCTTATATGATATTGGAGTAGATGCCCTTATAGTACAGGATATAGGTTTTTCTTCTATTTTGAAAAGGATACTTCCAAATTTTGAATTACATGCATCCACTCAAATGACCATACATAATGGAGAAGCTGCCTTATTTTTAAAAAAAATGGGGTTTAAAAGAATAGTGCTTTCAAGAGAACTTTCACTGAATGAAGTAGAACGTATATCAAGAGATCTAGGTTTAGAAACAGAAGTGTTTGTACATGGTGCATTGTGTGTTTGCTATTCGGGACAGTGTCTTATGAGCAGTATTATCGGAGGTAGGAGTGGTAATAGAGGAAGATGTGCACAGCCCTGCAGGCTGCCCTATGAAATAATAGATGAAAAGGGTAAAAATAGAAAACATGGATATCTTTTAAGTCCTAAAGATATGTGTACCATTGAAAATATAGGAGAAATAATAAAAACCGGTACATCTTCTTTAAAAATTGAGGGCAGGATGAAAAGACCCGAATATGTGGCAGGAGTGGTAAAAGAATATAGAAAAATGATTGATAGCTTTTATGAAAATCCTGAAAAATTAGAAGATATGTCTTATTTGAATTACAGTAAAAGAAATCTTTTGCAATTGTTCAATAGAGAGGGATTTTCGAAAGCCTACTTGTTTGGAAATACTGGGAAAGATATGATGTCCTATGCTTTTCCTAAAAACACTGGCGTAAAAATAGGTACTATTAAAGAGGATAAAAGTATTTCTTTAATGGAGGACATATCTGTAGGTGATGGAGTCCGGATGGGAAATTCAGGATTTGTGATTTCTAAAATATTAAAGGGAAAGAGGGAGGTAATAAAAGCTTGTACAGGAGAAAATGTAAAAATTCTCCCTTCTAATTATAAAGTTGGAAATATTGTGTATAGAACTTCTGATTTTCTTCAGATTAAAAAACTGAGAGAAAATTATAAGGATGGATCTCTGAAAAAAATTGAATTACTTTTAACCGTGAAATTTAAGAGGGGAGAGCCTATTGCACTACATACAGTTTATGATCAACTGGATTTTAGGGTAGAGGGGGAAAAAATTGTAGAGGCATTAAAGCAGCCTTTGAGCAAAGAGAGAATATGTGAAAGTTTAAATAAAACGGGAAAAGAGATGTTTGAATTCAAAAGTATAGAATTTAAATATTTTGAAAGTGGATTTTTACCTATATCTGCTTTAAATGAAGTTAGAAGAAAGCTTTTGAAAAAAGTCAGGGAATATATATTGCGTAAAGGTAGAAACGATAATAATTTCAACAATGAAATTCATCATCCGTTTATTATAAAAAGTAAATTTGTTGGAAATGAGCTGCCTCGTAAAATGATATTTGTAAACAACTGTGAACAATTAAAAGCAGTACTGGAATCGGACTTTCAGTATATATGCATAAATCCATTTCAGCGGGAAAAAATTAATAATTTAGAAAGCTTGAAATTCAAAAAAATATATGTCAGAGTACCTAATATAATAAGAGGAGAGTTTAGTTATATAGAGAATTTTATAAATAAAAACTTAAATAAGATTGAAGGTATAGTTACAGCTAACTTAGGCATAATGAGTAAATTTAAAGATAAAATAAGAATTTTAGGGGATTACAAATTAAATATAACCAATAGTTCTGCATTAGATTTTTATGGTAAAATCACAAGTGGAGATTGTCTAAGTGTGGAATTAAATAGAAATGAAATAGAAGATATTATTGGGAAAAGTGATGTTAAAGCACAAGTGCTCGTATACGGCAAAATAGAACTTATGGTAAGTGAATACTGTGTTGTAGGAAGTACTATAGGGAATAAAGGCCGTTTTAAAAATTGCAGTGAACCCTGCAGAAGGGAAGGTTTTTTACTTCTGGACAGAAAGAAAAAAAAGTTTGTGTTGAAAACAGATAAATTTTGTAGAAGTTATATATACAATTCTGTACCTATTAATTTGATATCGAATATGAAGGAGTTGAGAAGTATAGGTATTAATAGCTTCAGAGCAGATTTTATTGATGAAGATTATAATGAGGTTAAAAGTATATTGTCATGTTTTCAAAAAGAAATGTTTAAGGGTGATTTTAGCAAGTTTACACGGGGTCATTATAAAAATGGTGTAGAATAAATTTATTTTTGACTGAAAGGATAGATAGATTTAAATGAATGAAAAGTCTTTAAAAATACTGGAGTTTTATAAAATAAAAGAAAAATTAAAAAAATATGCAAATACCGGTGCAGGGAAAGATCTAATAGAATCTCTAGCTCCATACAATAATATATATGAAGTAAAGGAGCATTTGAAGGAAACCAGTGAGGCTTTAAGACTTCTTGTGCTTAAGGGAGCACCGCCTTTTGAAGGAGTGTATGATGTAAGACAGGGCATAGAGATGGCCCAAAAAGGTTTTGTGCTGATGCCGGAACAAATTTTGAAGATAGGTGCTATTTTAAGAGCTGCTAGAAGATTTAAAAAGTATATAAGTGCCAAAGAGGAAGAAGAGCATTTTAAAATAATAGAGGATATATGTTCAAATATTACGGTTTTGATGGAGCTGGAGAATAAAATTTTTATGTCCATAGAAAGTGAAGAAAGGGTGTCGGATAAAGCAAGCCCTGTATTATATAGTATAAGAAGAAATTTACAAGATAAAAATACTTCCGTCAGGGATAAGGTGAATTCACTTATGAGGTCTTATTCTTCATATTTACAGGATAATTTATATACTATGAGAGGAGATAGATATGTACTGCCTGTGAAAGCAGAAAATAAAGCTTCAGTACCAGGTCTTGTCCATGATCAGAGTTCCAGCGGAGCTACTCTTTATATAGAACCAATGGGGCTTGTAAATTTAAACAATGAGATAAAAGAACTAAAATTGAAGGAAAAAGCAGAAATAGACAGGATATTGGCTCAATTGTCCAGTGAAATATATGGGAATATAAATGAAGTTAAAATCAATGCAGATATAATATGGGAATTGGATTTTGTGTTTGCAAAGGCTAAGTTTGGAAGTGAATTAAATGCAGTTGTGCCGAATGTAAATGATGAGGGATTGGTGGATATAATAGAAGGTAAACATCCTCTTATAGATAGGAAAATTGTAGTGCCAATGGATATGCACATAGGCAGGGACTTTACATGTCTGGTCATAACCGGGCCGAATACAGGAGGTAAAACTGTAGCTCTTAAAACCATAGGCCTTTTACATATTATGGCATTGAGTGGGCTTATGATACCTGCAAGAGAAAATTCAACTGTGGGGTTCTTTAATGAGATATTTGCAGATATTGGAGATGAACAGAGCATTGAGCAGAATTTATCCACTTTTTCTTCTCATATGACTAATATAGTGAATATAATCAAGAAATCAGATGAGAAATCCTTGGTGCTATTTGATGAGCTGGGTGCAGGTACAGATCCTACGGAGGGTGCAGCACTAGCGGTGTCCATACTTGAAAATTTAAAGAATAGGGGATGCACCATAGTTGCTACAACTCATTACAGTGAATTGAAAGTATATGCACTGAAAAGTAAAGGGGTGGAAAATGCATCGGTGGAATTTGATGTGGAAACATTGAGGCCTACTTACAGACTTATGATAGGATTGCCCGGAAAGTCAAATGCTTTTGAAATATCAAAAAGACTTGGACTTCCCGAATTTATTATAGAGGATGCAAGGAGAAATATAACCAGCGATGCTTTGAGATTTGAAGATTTGATTCAGAGTCTTCAAGAAAAGAGGGCAAAAGCTGAAAATTTTGCCAGAGAAGCAGAAATTTTAAAAAATGAGGCAGATAAGATTAAATCTAAATATCAGGAAAAAGCAGATAGACTTCAGAATATAAGAGATAAATCTATTATTGAATCCAAGAGAGAGGCAAAAGAAATATTAAAACAGGCCAAGGAAGAGGCGGACAAAATTTTAAAGGACATGAGAGAATTGGAGAGGATGGGATATACTTCTTCAGCGAGACATAAGCTAGAGGAAAACAGAAAAAAATTGAAAAATAAACTGGAAAAAACTGAGGAGGATCTGTATAAAACCAGAGATGAGGAAGGGGATAGGCTTGAGTCGGTAAAAGAAGGGCAGGAAGTGTTTATACCTTCTTTGAATCAAAAAGTACTGGTCTTGTCTAAACCGGATGCTAAAGGGGAACTTCAGGTTCAAGCTGGAATTATGAAGATAACAGTGAATCTAAGAGATTTAAGAGCATGTAAAAATAGCCCAAGTAATGATAAGAAGAAGGTTAAAAGAGAAGCTAAACTGAATTTAAGAAGTGTTTCTACTTCCGTAGATTTGAGGGGAATGGATTCTTTAGAGGCAACTTATATTACAGATAAATATTTAGATGACGCTTATCTAGGTGGGCTGAAGGAAGTCACTATAATACATGGAAAAGGTACCGGTGTACTTAGAAATTCTATAGCAGATATGCTGAAACATCATTCTCATGTAAAAAATTATAGGTTAGGGGAATATGGTGAAGGCGGTACAGGCGTCACAATAGTAGAGTTAAAATGATTAAATCTATGAAGTAAGATGAAAAATTTTTCTAAAACTTTTTAACAGTAATAGCGCTATCTTATATGATATAATTATTATATTAAATGTTATTTAGACTTAGGTAAGTTTACTCATGGAAATATACTTTCTGCATCTGAATATTAGAAGAATTATATAGGTATTTGCCAATGTCTGTCCATGACTTCATAGAGTTGAGGCTGGGGGATGTTGACAGGGGCAGCGTTGAAAGAAAATTTTATTAAAAGAGAGAGGGGTGAAAAATCCGCTGAATAATGAAAATTCTACATGCTAATGTAATTTCATTATTTAACGGTATTATTGTCATGAATTATAAGGATGTATTGAAAAATGCACGTGAAAATTTAAATGGAAGTTGCAGGGTATGTCCTGCTTGTAATGGAAATGCCTGTGCTGGAGAAGTTCCAGGTATGGGAGGAAAGGGAACAGGAGATTCTTTTAAAGAAAACTTCAATTCACTTAATAAATACAAGCTGAATATGAGGGTTATACATGATGCTAAAAATCCAGATACCTCCATACAGATATTTGGAAGAAAAATGGACATACCTGTACTGGCAGCTCCAGTCTCTGGGACTACCCTTAACATGGGAGGGAAATTTACTGAAGAAGAATATATATCCTGGGTTATAGGAGGATGTCTGGATGGAGGGATATATCCTATAGTGGGAGATACTGCTGTAGATTCTTTTCTGATAACCAATTTAAAAAAGCTGAAGGAATATAGTGGCAATGGTATAGCTATAATAAAACCCTGGGAAAATAAAAATGTTATAAGTAAAATAAAAATTGCAGAAGAGGCAGGCGTTTTTGCCGTGGGAATGGATATAGATGCAGCAGGTCTTATAACTTTAGCACTTCATGGAAAACCCGTGGGCCCTAAAACTATAGAGGAGATAAAAGAGATAGTGGAAAGCACTAAACTTCCATTTATACTAAAGGGTATAATGACGCCAGATGAGGCAGAGCTTGCTGTAGAAGCCGGAGTCAATGCAATAGTAGTTTCAAATCACGGTGGTAGGGTTTTAGATCAAACTCCAGGAGTGGCAGAAGTTCTTCCGGACATAGCTAAAGCAGTTAAGGGAAAGGTTACAATATTAGCAGATGGCGGAATCAGAAGCGGTGTAGATATACTCAAAATGTTAGCACTTGGCGCAGATGCCGTGCTTATAGGTAGACCATTCGTAACTGCATCTTTTGGAGGACAGCGAGAAGGAGTAAAATTATACGTGGAAAATTTAAAGAGTGAACTGAAGTCAGCCATGGTTTTAACTGGATGTAAATCTATTGAGCATGTAGATAGTAGAATATTATACAGCAGATAATCAAATTTAATAACATAGAATGAAAATAGCAATAAGTAAATTTTATCATAGGATTAAAAAAATTTACTTTTGCTATTTTTGAGGTGTGGAAGGGGAACATGTAAAATGGTAAAAAAACTAGTGGAACTTGTGGATATAGCTAAAGAAAAAAGTAAAAAAGTACTGTCTGTGGCTGTAGCTCAAGATGAAGAAGTTTTAAAAGCTGTTACAGAAGCAGTAAAACTTGGAATCATAGATGCAATTTTAGTAGGGGATAAGAAAAGTATAGTTGATATTTTAGAAAGAGAAAATTTACATAAAAATAATATAGAGATAGTAAATGAGAAAGATCCATCTAAAGCAGCAGCGGCAGCGGTGAAACTTGTATCTGAGGGAAAAGCTCAATTTATAATGAAGGGTATGCTTAAAACGGCAGAAATGCTGAAGGCTGTTTTAAATAAAGAAACGGGGCTTAGAAAAAGTAAACTTTTATCTCATGTAATGATCTATGAAGTTCCAGCATACCATAAATTATTATTTTTGACAGATGGAGGAATGCTGACTTATCCTAATTTAGAAGAGAAAATCGGAATAATAAAAAATGCAGTTTTTGTAGCTAACAGGTTGGGAATAACCTTGCCTAAGGTAGCTGCCATAAGCGCAGTGGAGGTTGTAAATGCACATATGCAGTCAACGCTGGATGCGGCAGTTCTGGCTCAAATGAATAAAAGAGGACAGATAGGCGGCTGCATAGTTGATGGACCTCTAGCATTGGATGTGGCTGTGTCTAAAACCTCTGCAGAACATAAAAAAATAACAAGTGAAGTAGCAGGTGATGTAGATATATTGCTGGTTCCCAATATAGAAGCAGGTAATTTACTTGGAAAATCCATGACATATTTTGCAGGTGCAGAAAATGCAGGAATTATAGTTGGAGCTAAATGTCCTGTAGTATTGGTATCTAGAACAAATAGTGCAATGTCAAAACTTTATTCAATAGCTCTTGGATCAGTTGTTTCATAGCTTGAAGAGAATAATAAAGGGTATATAAAGTATTTATGGGATGCTTTATATACCGGATTTTTTATTTTACAACTTTTATATATTCAACTTCAGGATCTTCTGTACCCTGAATGTATAGGCCAGTATTTTTCAGTTCCTGTACATAGTCTACAATTTCCCCTGTTATTTCTTCTCCAGGGCAAAGTATGGGTATTCCCGGTGGATATGCCATTAAAAATTCACCACTTATCATTCCTACACTGTCTTTTAAAGCTACTGAAACTTTTGTGGAATTGAAAGCTGTTCGAGGAATTATTAATTGTTTTGGTATAGCAGGTATATCCAGAAAATCTGATTTTTTATTTCCCTTACCATAGTATTCATTGCTTATTTCTTTCAAAGCATGAATCAGAGAATCCATATTTTCTCTTGTATCACCGAAGGAGCCTACAGCTAGAATATTGTATATATCCGACAACTCCATTTGAATGTGGTATTTATTTGATAAGATCATATCCAAGTCATATCCAGTAATTCCTAAGTCCCTGCAGGTTATGGTTATTTTAGTAGGATCTAGGGAAAATACGCCTTCATTTCCTATTATTTCTTTGCCGAAGCAGTAGAAGCCTGGAATATTATTTATTTCATATCGGGCATAATTTGCCAGTTCAATAGCTTTATCCAATAGCTCTTTTCCGTGGAGAGCTATTTGCCTTCTAGCACAGTCCAGAGAGGCCATTAAAATATATGAAGGGGAAGTTGTTTGAAGTAATGATAATACTTGCTGTACCCTATTTATGTCGATATATTCTGAATTAACATGAAGTAGTGAACACTGGGTCAAGGCGCCAATTATTTTATGCGTGCTTTGAGAACACATATCTGCACCAGCTTGTATAGATGATATCGGCAGATTGTCATTGAAACCAAGATGAGGTCCATGAGCCTCGTCTACAATTAATGGAATGTTATGATTATGTACGATGTCTGTAATTTTTTTTATATCCGCAGCCACTCCATAATAAGTGGGATTTATGATTAAAACTGCTTTTGCATCAGGATTTTCCCTTAAGGTTTTTTCTACGGTTTCGGGAGTAACACCATGTGCGATACCAATAGTTTTGTCCAGGGCAGGCTGCATATATACGGGGATAGCTCCGCTCAGTATAATTCCAGCAGTAACAGATTTGTGAACATTTCTGGGGATTATGAGCTTATCACCTGAAGTTACCACGGACATGATCATTGCCTGGATGGCTCCAGAAGTGCCGTGAATTGAGAAAAAAGCAGCATCTGAACCATAAGCGTCAGCAGCTAATTGTTGAGCCTTTTTTATAGGCCCATTAGGGTGATGAAGGCTATCTACTAATTTAAATACGGTAACATCGATTTTAAAAGGATTTTCACCCATAAATTTTTTAAATTCCATATCTGCTCCAACACCTTTTTTGTGACCTGGAACATGAAAAGGTATAGTTTCTCTATTTACATATTCCATCAATGCATCAAATAACGGTGTTTCACTTTGATCTAATCTATACAACTTGATAAAGCACCTTCCTTCATAAAAATATCCCTCTAACTCTTGAAATTAAAGGGCTGGACTGTATTATTAATAAAAACTAATATAATTATATGTTAAATGATCTATAAATTCAACAATATAGGCATAAATTTTATGG
>NZ_FXYI02000155.1:0-8814 GCF_900184915.1 Clostridium sp. HV4-5-A1G
CTAAAAACTAAAATTTTCAGTTACATAAAATAAATCATAATTTATTTTATACAATCTACGTAAATTACCTATATTCCCATATTTCTAATCTTCTTTATGAGAAATAAGATTTTTTATCTCCTCCATAAAAGTATTTATATCTTTAAATTGTCTATATACAGATGCAAATCTCACGTAGGATACTTCATCAACTTTCTTTAAACTCTCCATTATCATTTCCCCTATTTCAGAAGAGCTTATCTCTGTAAGCATTTTATTATTTATCCCTTTCTCCACTTCGTCTGCTATACCTTCAATTTGTTTCCTTGAAACAGGTCGTTTTTGACATGCTTTTATAAGCCCATTCAATATTTTATTTCTGTCAAAATACTCCCTGCTCATATCCTTCTTTATGACTAATAGAGGCACATTTTCAATCTTTTCATAGGTGGTATATCTTTTACCACAATTTGAACATTCTCTTCTTCTTCTTATGGCCATATCATCATCTGTAGATCTAGAGTCCACTACTTTACTTTCCCCATATCCACAATAAGGGCATTTCAATTTAATTCACGTCCTTTATATAACTATACTATAACAATAATTATACACTTTTTTTCTAAATATTCTACAATTTCTTTTTAATTATTATATCACGATGATATTTTACCTAAATAATGAAGAATTTTTAAACCTTATCTGACAATTTTCCCCCATCTATTAAAATCACATCCACCCCTATTTTTTTTATATCTTTCCATGGAACTTCTATATCTTCATTTTTGCTGAACAACGACATCTTAGAAGTCTGAGAAGGTAAAATAATTGACATTATCCTGTGCTCATCACAGTTTATTTTCAAATCCTTTATAAAACCCAGTTTTGTACCAGTATTTGCATCTATAATTTCCATATCTTTCAAATTAACTAAGGAAAATAGATCTCCTTCCATATCCATATATGTACACCCCTCCATCCATTTTTTGCAAAACCATTGCATTTTAAATCTCATATATAATTTCTCATGTGTCTCAATGCAGTTTTTTCCAATCTAGATACTTGAGCCTGGGATATTCCTATTTCATCTGCCACCTCCATTTGAGTTCTTCCATCAAAAAATCTTAAATTGAGAATCAATTTTTCCCTGTCATTAAGCTTTTTCATAGCTTCTTTTATAGCTATGTTTTCAAGCCAATTTTCATCTACATTTTTTGTATCACTTATTTGATCCATTACATAAATGGCATCCCCACCATCATGGTATATGGGTTCAAACAGTGAAACTGGATCTTGAATTGCATCCAGTGCAAATACCACTTCTTCTCTAGGTATTTGCAATTCTTTAGCTATTTGGGATATAGTTGGCTCCTTGTTGTTCTCTCTTATCAACCTATCTCTAACCTGAAGTGCCCTGTATGCAATATCCCTAAGTGATCTGCTCACCCTTATGGAATTGTTATCCCTCAAGTATCTTCGTATCTCACCTATAATCATAGGAACTGCATAGGTTGAGAATTTAACATTTTGACTTAAATCAAAGTTATCAATAGCCTTCATAAGTCCTATACATCCTACCTGAAATAAATCATCCACGTTTTCTCCCCTATTGTTAAATCTCTGTATTACACTTAACACCAATCTCAAATTGCCTTTTATAAATTTTTCTCTAGCCTTATCGTCCCCCTGCTGCATTTTTATCAAAAGTTCTTTCATTTCCTTTCCCTTTAGAACCGGCAATTTTGATGTATTCACGCCGCAAATTTCAACTTTATTAATCATCATGTAATCAGCCCCTTTAGAATATATAGCATTTTAAGTATTTACTAAGAGGCTCAATTTTATACTAAAGACAACCCTATAACATTTTATTTATTTCTTTTTTCAATCTCTTTATAATTCTCTTTTCAAGCCTAGAAATATAGGACTGGGATATTCCAAGCAAATCCGCCACTTCTCTTTGAGTTCTTTCTTTTTTACCATTTAATCCAAATCTTAAATTTACTATTTCTTTCTCCCGATCACTTAATTTTTTCATGGCAATAACTAAAAGCTGTTTATCCACTTCATCTTCTATAAAATTATAGACCACATCATTGTCAGTCCCTAAAATATCAGAGAGCAGCAGTTCATTTCCATCCCAATCTACATTTAAGGGTTCATAAAAAGAAATCTCTGCTTTTACCTTACTATTTCTTCTCAAGTACATGAGTATTTCATTTTCTATACACCGTGAAGCATAAGTAGCTAATTTTATTTTTTTTTCAGGATTAAAGGTATTTACTGCTTTTATAAGTCCTATGGCTCCAACAGACACTAAATCCTCCACATTAACCCCTGTATTTTCAAATTTCCTAGCTATGTAGACTACCAGTCTCAAATTTCTTTCTATAAGGGTGGACTTTACCTTTTCATTTCCAGATACCAACTTTGAAACCAATTCCTCTTCTTCTTTCTTACTCAGAGGCGGAGGTAATACATCATTGCCACCTATATAATATATATCTTTTATTATAAATTTGAATTTTATAAGTATTCTGTTCAATAACATTTTTAACTTAAGCATAATTATCCTCCACTATCAATTGTTTTTTAACTATTTATACAAGCGTGATCACTTTATATTACTCCCCTGGATAAAAGAGCATGATAATCACCAAGTTCACTTAATTTTTGCTGACAAATAGCAATTACAGCTTCTCTGTATTTAATTTCCCCTCCCAAATTTATTCTCACCGCATCTGCTTTAAATCCTTGGAGTTTTCCAATTTCACCATTTATGACCCTGTAAGGTATATAAAATTTAGAATCCTCTTCTAAGTTTATGTTCTTAAATACAGAACTTTCAACTATTATCACCGGTAAATTAGTTACGGGCTCTCTAAGCTCATTTCCAGTGTCAAGAAAAGCCCTGACAGTTTTACATTTATTTTTAAATACAATATCCACACTGTAAATCAATGTAGACAATCTGTTCCTATCTTTGACATAGACTAATAATCTGTCAATAACCATATATAATATCATAAGCGAAGTAAAAAGCCATTGATATGAAAAATTAATTATAACAGGACCATCTACATAGGAATATTTGTTATATTGAATAAATATACATAACCCTGCCAACAGCATTGAATAGAGAATAAATACTGACACTATTTTTAAATTGGTAATAAACCCCTTATTTCCAAAGGAAATATAAATCAATGCAATTGAAACTATAATTTTAAAATAAAAGGCGGAGAAAAACTCCAAATTAGGATATATTAGTGTAATTGTATAGATGCTGCCTATAGATGCTGCTAAAAACATAAATTTAAATTTTATCTTTAATTTGAGAGTCCTACCCGTAATATACAACAGGAAAAAATCTACTATTAAATTTATTAAAATTAGCAAGTCTATGTATATGATCAAATAGACAATCACCTCCACCTTTGCTTCCTTTTATTTACTTTTATTATATACCTATGTATTTCAAAATTTTGTCATTTCTTAATCATTTCCAATATTTTTATCTTCTATAATATGTCATAAATTTTTCTTTTATTCCTCCAATGTTTTTTAATCTTAATTTTCATCTAAAAAAATCACAGCTGGCAATTAATTGCCAGCTGTGATTTTCTCATCTTTTCTGCCTTCTTAAAAAAGCAGGTATCTCCAAATTATCTTCATTGAACTTTTCATACTCTACAGAAGCAGCAGCTTCATTCTTACTGTCCCTTACACCTGTATCAGCTTTTAAAGAATTTTTATCTTTAACTTCGCCGCTCTTATCTGATTCAAATCCTGTTGCTATTACAGTAATTCTTATTTCATCCTTTATTTCTTCATCTATAACAGCCCCAAAAATTATGTTTGCATCAGGATCTGCAGCCTCTTGAACTATTTCAGCAGCCTCGTTTATCTCCAGTAGCCCAAGATCCTGGCCACCGGTTATATTTAGAAGTACTCCTGTAGCCCCCACTATTGAAGTTTCAAGGAGAGGACTCGATATGGCCTGTTTTGCAGCATCTTGAGCTCTGCTATCACCATTTCCCTTTCCTACACCCATATGGGCAAGACCTTTATCTATCATAATTGTCCTAACATCTGCAAAATCCAAATTTACAAGTCCAGGTATAGTGATCAAATCGGATATACCCTGTACACCTTGTCTTAAAACGTCATCTGCAAATTTAAAAGATTCCATCAAAGTGGTTTTTTTATCTACTATGGAAAGAAGTCTTTCATTTGGGATAGTAACCAGTGTATCCACTTTCTCCTTTAGGTTTTTTATTCCCATCTCTGCATGGAGCATTCTCTTTCTGCCTTCAAAGGGAAAAGGCTTAGTGACTACCCCTACCGTAAGTATTCCCATAGATTTAGCTAATTCTGCAATTATAGGCGCCGCTCCAGTGCCAGTTCCTCCACCCATGCCAGCTGTAATAAATACCATATCTGCTCCTTTTATAGCCTGGGATATTTCATCTTTATTTTCTTCCGCAGCCTTTTGCCCTATCTCTGGATTAGCTCCTGCTCCAAGTCCCTTAGTGAGTTTATCACCTATTTGTATTTTCTGTGATGCTTGTGAAAGCATCAACGCCTGTTTATCTGTATTTATAGCAATAAATTCAACATTTTTTAACCCTTCTTTTATCATTCTATTTACAGCATTGTTTCCTCCTCCGCCGCATCCTATTACTTTGATTTGAGCAAACTGCTGAACATCAACATCAAAATCTAACACAATACCTCTGCCTCCTTTTTTAAAAAAAATCTGTAAAAAAATCCTTTATCTTAGATATAAACCCATTGGTTCTATTTCCATTTTCCGTTTCTTCTTCATCTTCAATTATCTTTTTATAATCGGGTAAATTATCATTTTTAGATGAATCCACATCTATGGTATTTTTCAACTTCATAGAATTTGAAACGTCTTTTACTATTCCAACCGCCGTAGCATACAGTGGACTTGCTGCCCCTATGTATCTAGGTATCCCAATTCTTACAAGCTTTCCCAGAATATTTCTGCCAAATTCCTCTATGCCATTTATCAGCGCCATACCGCCACCTACTATAACTATTCCAGAAAGTTCATTGTAATATTCAGACGTACTTATTTCTTTATTTATTAATGAAAACAACTCCTCAACCCTAGCTTCTATAACTTGATTTAAAACATTACAGTCCACTTTTACTTTGTTATTATAATTGGCATTTACCTCTATTTTAAAATTATCCCTAAGAGAATCTGCTGCTACACTTCCATATTTTATTTTAAGTTTTTCTGCTTCTGAAACAGGGATTTTCAAGCAAACTGCAATATCATTGGTTATAATACTTCCACCTAAAGGTAAAGTACTTATACTTCTTAAATTTCCTCCTTTATAAATATAAATATTTATAGAATCTGAACCCGTATCTACAAGAGCTATACCCCTCTGAATCTCCTCTTCTTTCAAAACCACACTGGATATAGCTATAGGCTCAAATACTACTCCAAGTACCTTTATTCCAGCTTTGTTCACACTTTTAAAAATATTATTTACTACAGTTGACTGGGCAAGTATTATTTGCGAATCCACTTCTAATCTTAATCCACACATGCCTATAGGATCTTTTATTTTATCATAACCATCAATTATATATTGTTGAGGTATTACCCCTATTATTTCTTTATCGTTGGGAATATTAATTATTTTAGATGCTTTTAACACTCTTTTCACATCATTTCTCTTTATTTCACGATCTTCCGAGGATACTGCAACTACTCCTTTATTCCAAACAAGCTCACTTATCCCCCCTGACAAGGATATATAAGCCCCAGTTACTTTTGTATCCACCATTCTTTCCAGTGAGCTTATACATTTCTTTATGGATTCCGATGTATTATCTATATCTACAACTATCCCTCTTTTTACACCACTACAATTTGAGGAAGTTATACCCATTATCTGTACTTCGGAATGTTTATCTATTTTTCCAGCAGCAGCACAGATATTGTAAGAGCCTATATCTATGCCCACTATATATTCGTTCATTAAAATATTTCCCTCCTTTGCATAAAGAGAACCATTAAAAATATATATTCAACAAAAAGTCTAATTTTCCTCTTATATTTTATCACATTTAAATAAAATCTCAAATGCAATTAAAGAATATTTATCTATTCTTTCTATAACATAAAATAAAAGGAAAAGACTTACAATCCTTTCCTTATCAAAATTTTTCCCTGTTTAATTAGCTTTTTCTAAATCTTTTATCTTTACACTCCGACTATGGACAGTGTGATTCCATTCCTTATTATTCTTGCCTATTATACCTAACAGTGAAATTGGGAACCAGGTAATTGCATATACCGGATAAAATATGTAGTATACAAATGTTTTAAAATTTAATTTTTTCTCCAAAATCAATATAAAAGGAGTGTAAATAAATTGTAACACCGAAAGTAATATCATCGCTACGGTCAACAAATTAAAATTAATAGAATATACAACTGTATTAAAACCAGATATCAAATCAAGTGCTTTCATAATCTGTTGAATTCCACCACTTATAGCTGAAAATCCTATGAGTACAGCTATTATAGGTTGAATACTGTAAAGAGCACAGTCCATCAACAAAAAGTTGCAGTTTCTTATTGCTTTTTTTACAAGCTTAAAAAAATATCTACTTGATACATCCGTAAATCCCTGCATCCATCTTTTCCTTTGATTCCATGACTGCCAAAGTGTAAGAGGTTTTTCATCATACACTATAGCATCATGAGCCCATCCCACTTTATATCCATGTAATATCAATTTGCAGGTAAATTCTAAATCCTCCGTCAGGCATGTAGCTCCCCAGCCCAATTTCTTCAAAATATCAGTATCTACCACAAAACCCGTCCCGCCTAATTGGGCTGATAATCCCAAATTACTTCTGGCTAATTGAAACATCCTATTATTAGTCCAAAACGCTATAGAATAGCTTCCTGTAATCCACGTATCGCCAGGATTTTTACTGTCTAAATAGCCTTGAACAACTTTATATCCCTTACAGAGCTGTTTGTTCATTTCTTTCAAGAAGTTTTTGTGTACAATATTATCTGCATCAAATATAGCTATATCATCATATTTTTTTTCCATATTAAATATCTTATCAAACATCCATTCAAGTGCATAACCCTTGCCGCGCTTTCCTATACTACTTCTCTCATACACAAAGGCACCTTTTTTTCTAGCTTTCAATGCAGTTTTATCCGTACAATTATCCGCAATCACAAAAATATCATACAATTTTTTAGGGTAATCCAACTCCTTTAAGCTTTCTATAATATCACCAATTACAATTTCTTCATTGTGGGCTGCTATAATCAGTGCAAAACTCCTTTTTGGTTTTATCTGTTCAGTATCTCTTTTCCTCAGCAAGCCAAAAAACGATATGCACAAATAGTATATAGATACTATATAGACTGTGTAAGTTAAAATGCGAGAGGCATAATTAATTATTTCTTTAAAAATGCTCATCTTAATCCCCCTAATTTAAGGTTATTTTAGCACAACTAAAATTTAATTACTATAGTAATTTACAATAAACTCTAAAATAATATACAGTAAAAGAGATAGAATTTTCACTCTATCCCTTTTCATATCCTTCTATAAAGAAATTATTCTGGCAAGCATATTATTGTCAATAGCATAACCCATAGCAGAATCATAGGATATATATCCTTTTCTGTAGAGTTCTGCAAGTGACATATCCATAGTTCTCATTCCATATTTTACTCCCGTCTGCATTGAAGATTCTATCTGATTAGTTTTTCCTTCTCTTATCATGTTTCTAATAGCTGTGGTAGCAATCATGATTTCAATTGCCGCTATTCTATCTTTACCATCCAGCTTAGGTATAAGCTGTTGGCATATTATACCCTTCAGTACAGCTGCCAGCTGTATCTTTACCTGCTGCTGCTGATAAGGTGGAAATACATCCACAATTCTGTCTATAGTCTTAGCAGTGCCTATGGTATGTAAAGTTGAAAATACTAAATGTCCAGTTTCAGCTGCAGCGAGAGTAGTAGATATGGTCTCAAGATCTCTCATCTCCCCCACTAAAATCACATCTGGATCTTCCCTAAGCACTGATTTTAATGCATTGGCATAACTTAGGGAATCTTTACCTATTTCTCTTTGACTTATTATGGACTTGTTATGCTTATGTAAATATTCTATTGGATCTTCAAGAGTGATTATATGTGCAGCTCTATTGGAATTGATCTCATTTATCATAGCTGCCAATGTAGTGCTTTTCCCGGACCCTGTAGATCCCGTCACTAAAATTAACCCCTTCTTGCAATCTAAAAGTTTTTTTACCTCAGGTGGAAATTTAAGTTCATTCAAAGTAGGTATTTTTAAACCTATGACTCTTATTGCAATGGCACAACTACCTCTCTGCTTAAACAGATTTACTCTAAATCTTCCAAGACCCGATATGGAAAAAGATATATCAATCTCACCAGTCTTATTGTATCTCTCATAGTCTTCACCTAATATTTCCTTGGAAAACCTTTCAGTGTCCGCCGGCTGTAGTTTTTCCTTTCCCAATTTCTTAAGTTCGCCATTCACCCTTACTACAGGAGGTGCCCCAACTGTCAGATGCAAATCCGATGCATTTTTTTCAATAGTTTGTTTTAATAGTTCTTTTAGGACTACCATTTTAAGTTCCCCTTTCTAAAGCATTTATCCCGAGAACGTTACTACTTTTTTAAATAATGTTTACCATTTAAATTAATTAAAAAATTATTATCAATTTAAAGCGAGAATAAATATTTTATGCAAATCCTCCCCTATCTATATTCGTCATCTATTATTT
>NZ_FXYI02000156.1:0-8758 GCF_900184915.1 Clostridium sp. HV4-5-A1G
CACAAATACTGTATATATTAAATATTATATTTAAGTTTAAATAGTTATCAAGTGATTCTAAGATTCAAATAACAAATAATAAAATTAAGTTAGATAGTAGGTATTAACTTACCATCTAACTTAATTAAATTTTGATTTTACTTATCTAAGTTGTGCTCCAAACTTATGTTCCAACGCTTTTAATATTCTATCATGAACTTTATTTACTTCTTCATCTGTAAGTGTTCTATTCTCAAGCCTGTAGGATATAGAGTAAGCTACACTCTTTTTTCCCTCTGCCACCTGCTTGCCTCTGTAAACATCGAAAAATTTCGCCCTTTCCACCATATTTCCTCCTTGTTCCTTTATAACATCTTCTATTTCTTTTACCAGGACATCTTCATCCACCAGTATTGCCAAATCCCTCGTAACTGCAGGAAATTTAGGAAGTGGCTTATACTCTTTATTCCAATTGGCATATTTATAAAGCACATCCAAATCCAATTCTGCTATATAACACTTTTCGTCAACTCCATAATTATCTAATACATTAGGGTGAATCTCTCCCAGTACACCTACAAAATCCTTTTTTATATATAGGGATGCTGTCTTTCCCGGGTGAAAACTTGGATTACCGCTTTCCCTTTCAAAAGAAAACCTTTCTATTTTCAACACTTCTAATATATTTTCCACTATACCTTTTAAATCAAAATAATTTACTTTGCCATAAATGCCAATAGTCACAATATTTTTTTCCTGAGGCAGTTTATTCACATCCTTATTTGGTATATATACTTTACCTATTTCAAATAACCTGGCCAGTTCATTTTTCCTAGAATAATTTCTGCTTAAAGATTCCATCATGGAGGGTATTGTAGTAGTTCTCATTATACTATAATCTTCTCCTAGAGGGTTTTTTATAACCACAGCATTTCTAAGAACACTATTCTTTGGTAAAAGTATTCTGTCAAATACTTTTCTGCTGATAAAAGAATAGCTTATAGACTGATTTAGACCGCTGGAAGTAAGTGCCCTCAGCACTTCATCGTCCAATTTCTGTTTGGTATTTTTTCCACCTCTGGTACTTACACTTTTTATTATGGTAGAAGGTACATTGTCATAACCATATATTCGGGCTACTTCTTCAGCAATATCTTCCTTTATTTTTATATCTCTGCTTCTAAAAGTAGGTACATCTATTTTTAGATCTTCGCCTTCTATTTTAGTATTTAGTTCCAGTCTATTTAGACACTCAGCCATTTCATCTTGAGGTATTTTCGTACCCAAGAAATTATTTATCCAATTATAATTCACCTGCAAACTACCGGGTTCAATCTTTTCATTGTATATGTCTATGGTACCTTTCATGACCTCTCCTGCATTTAATTTTTCTATTAAATAACAGGCTCTGTCCACAGCCATCTCACATAAATTAGGATCTAGATCTTTTTCAAATCTAGCTGAAGCTTCTGTTCTAAGACCTAATTTTTGAGAAGAAATCCTTATATTAGTTCCATCAAAATTAGCACTCTCAAATACTATTGATGAGGTATCTTCCCTGATTTCCGAATTAAGACCTCCCATTATTCCTGCAATACCTATAGCTCTATCTCCATCCCTTATAGTAAGTACATTTTTATCCAACAATCTTTCTTCATTATCCAGAGTAACAAACTTCTCTCTATTTTCTGCCCTTTCCACTATTATATTGTTTGACTGTATATATCTCGTGTCATAAGCATGCATTGGCTGACCTGTTTCAAGCATTACAAAATTGGTTATATCCACTATATTATTTATAGGTCTTACTCCTGCATCCAAAAGCCTTTCCTGCATCCATCCAGGAGACTCTTCTATCTTTACATTTTCTACACCCCTAGCCATATACCTTCTGCAAAGCTTATCCCTTACTTCAACCTTTAAACTATCATTTATGTATTTACTTGAGGAAATCTCATATTCCAATGCAGGCATTTTATAACTTTCATTTAAAGTTGCCGCAGTTTCTCTCGCCATTCCTATAATACTCAAGCAATCAGGTCTATTGGAAGTTATCTCAAAATCCAATATACTGCTGGTCATATTGAGCACATCTTTTATATCCTCACCAATAGGTGTATCTACAGGCAAAATCATAAGTCCATGTACAGGTTTATCACCTGCTATTCCCAGTTCCTCTTCAGAACAAAACATCCCGTTTGACATGATTCCTCTCAATTTTCCCTTTTTTATCTTCACTCCTCCGTGAATTACAGAACCGTGAAGTGCAACAGGAACTATATCATTTTCCTTCATATTAGTGGCAGCCGTTATAATTTGAAGCAGTTCATCTTTTCCTATATCTACCTGGCATATTACCAATTTATCTGCATGTGGATGTTCCTCTATCTTTACTATTTTTCCCGTAACTACATTTTGAATTTCATCTCCAGTTGTAATCACTTCTTCCACCTTTGAACCACTTAAAGTCAATTTATCTCCCAATTCCTTGCCTGTAATATCTATCTTCACATAATCCTTTAACCAATTTACAGGTACCTTCATAAAAAAATCCCCTTTCTTTGTTTAATTCAAATTATCAATTAAATTACAGTTATTCTATTTATTTAAGCTAAAACTGGTTTAAAAATCTCATATCACTTTCATACATATTTCTTATATCATCTATGCCGTATTTCATCATAACCATTCTATCTACACCCATTCCAAAAGCAAATCCACTGTAAACTTCAGGATCTATACCACAATTCCTAAGCACCTGAGGATGGACCATACCGCATCCCAGAAGCTCTATCCATCCCTCTCCCTTACACACTCTGCAGCCCTTGCCGTTACACACAAAACAGGTAGCATCCATTTCTGCAGAGGGTTCTGTAAAAGGAAAATGATGCGGCCTAAATTTTGTCTTGACGCCCTCTCCAAACATTCTTTTAGCAAACAGTTCAAGAGTTCCCTTCAAATTTGCAAAAGTTATGCCCTTATCCACTACAAGGCCTTCCATCTGGTAAAATATAGGTGAATGAGTGGCATCTACTGAATCTGCACGGTATACCTTCCCCGGAGATATCATCTTTATTGGAGGTTTTTGCTTTTCCATAGTCCTTACCTGTATTGGAGATGTCTGGGTCCTCAGCACTACATTGTCATTTATATAAAATGTATCCTGTTCTCCTCTTGCCGGGTGATTCTTAGGTATATTTAATGCTTCAAAATTATAATAATCCTTTTCGATTTCAGGTCCCTCTTCTATAGTAAATCCCATGGAAATAAATATCTCTTTCATGTCTTCTAAAATCTGTTCCAGCGGATGACTTCTTCCAATATTTTGCTTAACGCCAGGCATAGTTATATCAATCGTTTCACTTCTGAGTTTTTCCTTCGTTTTAAGTGCCTTCATCTTCTTTGATGTCTCTTCTATAGAGTTTTCCAAAAGTGTCCTGATCTCATTGGCTAATTTCCCCACTACAGGCCTTTCCTCTGGAGAAAGACTTTTCATTCCCCTAAGTATTTTAGTCAATTCGCCTTTTTTCCCCAAATACTTAACTCTTATATCCTCTACACTTAAATTATTTTTTTTATTCTGCAATTCTTCAAGTGCACTTTCTTTAATTTTCTCTAATTTTTCTTTTATCATGCCAAATTCTCTCCCTTCCAAATAAAATTCAATTTTTAAATCTAAATATAAAAAATTCGTCCCTTAAAGGGACGAATTCCTAATTCCGCGTTACCACCCAAATTAATATCATTTAAATAATATTCTCTTTGAAAATTTATCGGCATTACCGCTAACTGCTAATTACAATTTCACAGGTAGTACTCCAGAGCGAACTTCAATATATAGTATTTTAAAAAAGCTTTCAGCCTTGACTTTTTTTCTCTAGAAAATACTGATATACCTACTTTCTCCTTCACAGTATAATACTATAAATTTTTTGTTATCTATACTTTTAAATATTACATATAGTTTTCCCTGTTGTCAATATTAATTTTTTAAATTCTGCCTAACCAATTCAAACATCATTATAGATGCTGATACAGCTGCATTTAAAGATTCAGCTCCACCCGGCATTGGGATTCTTGCTTTTATATCTGCAATTTGTTCTATATCTTCACTCAGCCCATTTGCCTCATTTCCCACTGCAAATATAATTTTTCGATTTAAGCTTACATCATAAAAATTAGTTTCAGCATCCAACAAACTGGCTATGAGTTTAAATCCATTTTCTTTCAAAACTTTTATCTTATCAAGTTGCTCATCTTGAATTACCGGTACATGAAAAATTGAACCCATAGTAGATCTTAAAGTTTTTTCATTATATACATCCACTGTCCCTTTTGTGAGTATAACTCCTAAAGCCCCAGCAGCATAAGAACTCCGTATTATAGTGCCCATATTCCCAGGATCCTGTATTCTGTCCGCCAATACATAAAATCCTTCCATATCTTTTTTATATCTTAACTTGGTGTTTTTCACTACTGCAACTATGCCCTGAGGATTTTCTGTAGTGCTTATACTCTTTAATACTTCATCAGTCACAATATATACAGAAGGCATATTTTTAATTTTTTCTTTCATTAAATTTCTTTCCCATATATCATAAAAATCACATGTTAAAAAAATATCAGTTATTGCAAAATCGGAATTCACAGCCTCCATTACGAATCTCAGGCCTTCTATCAAGAACTTTCCATTTTCAACTCTATATTTTTTTTCCTTCAATTTTCTAGCCTGTTTTATTTGTAGATTGTCTTTGCTCCTTATTATATCCATCTACGTACCCTCATAATCCATATTATAAAAATCAAGTGATTTCTTTAAATTCACATGAATTAACAAGTCATGTAAATCTAAAAACCACTTGATATAGTATAATTTATGCACTCAGTTGTTTTTTTGCTATGTCAACCAATTCAGTAAATGTCTTTGGATCATTTATTGCTATTTCAGAAAGCATTTTTCTATTCACATCAATACCTGCTGTCTTTATCCCATTTATGAATTTTGAATAGGAAAGCCCATTTATTCTGGCTGCAGCATTTATTCTAGCTATCCAGAGTTTCCTGAAATCTCTCTTTTTTAATTTTCTTCCTATATATGCATTTCTTAAAGCTCTTATGACTGTTTCATTGGCTGATTTAAACAACCTGCTCTTGCCGCCATAATAACCTTTTGCGAGCTTTAGTATCTTCCTATGATGCTTACGAGCATTCACAGCTCTTTTTACCCTTGCCATTTTAAAACCTCCTTTTAGAATACTTTATACATAAGGTATTAATTTTTTCATCACTTTTTCTTGAGCTTCTGCTACATATCCTGCCTTCCTAAGATTTCTCTTAGTCTTTGCGCTTTTTTTAGTCAATATGTGACTTTTATAAGCTTTTGATCTCTTTAACTTGCCTGTTCCTGTAACTTTAAATCTCTTTGCCGCACTTCTTTTTGTCTTCATTTTTGGCATAATAACTTCCTCCTCTCAATTATGCTTTTTTGTTGATAATGTCATTATCATATTCCTGCCCTCAAGTTTTGGCTGCTTTTCTATTACGCTGATATCTTCAAGTTTAGAGTAAAAATTATCTAAAATTTTTTTACCCATAAAAGAATGACCAGCCTCTCTGCCTCTAAATCTTATAGTGACTTTAACTTTATCACCTGTAAGCAAAAATTTTTTTGCATTCTTAGCTTTAATAGAAATATCATGTTCTTCAATAGTTGGGCTGAGTCTCACTTCTTTTATATTGGTAATTTTCTGCTTTTTTCTAGCTTCTTTTTCCCTTTTAGATTGTTCATAAATAAACTTTCCATAATTCATTATTTTACAAACTGGAGGGTTTGCCTTTGGAGATATCATAACCAGATCCAATTCTTTTTCCTCAGCAAGTTTTAAAGCTCTTTCTAAAGATACAATTTCAGCCTCATCTCCATCATTTGGAACTACTCTTACTCTTTTTGCAGCTATCTCATCATTTAAAAGAAAACCTTTATTTATATTATTCACCTCCTAAGTGAATCAAACAAAAAATATGAAAAAGGACGACTTACGCCGTCCTCTAAATACATGCAATAGAAAATTTATAATAAAATTTTCATAACCTTACTGGCCATGCCGTAAGGTGAGAAACGGCTAGTTTCTGCTTGACAAATTGTATTATACTATTTTTGTCATTACAAGTCAATACAAAATTATATCAGTTATATGTCACTTACTTTTTTGGAAATTTCCTCTTTAAGTTTAGATATAAAATCATCTAAAGACATAGCTCCTAAATCTCCATCTTTTCTATTTCTAACGGATATATTCTGTTCTTTTACCTCTTTATCCCCCAGGATAATCATATAGGGCACTTTCTGCATCTGAGCTTCTCTTATCTTGTAGCCTATCTTTTCATTTCTAACATCGGCTTCCACTCTTATATCCTGATCTTTAAGTCTTTTAATCACTTCTTCCGCATATTCTTTCTGATTATCTGTAATGTCCATAACTTCTACCTGGACTGGTGCAAGCCAAGCCGGAAACGCCCCTGCATATTGTTCTATGAGTATTCCTATAAATCTCTCTATGGATCCAAATATAGTTCTGTGCACCATAACCGGCCTGTGTTTTTCTCCATCTGCCCCTATATAAGTTAGATCAAATTTCTCTGGCATCTGGAAATCCAACTGTACTGTTCCACACTGCCATGTTCTTCCAATGCAGTCCTTCAAATGGAAATCTATCTTAGGGCCATAAAAAGCTCCATCCCCTTCATTGATTTTATAATCAAGCCCTGATACCTTTAATGCAGTTTTAAGGCCCTCAGTTGCAGCTTCCCATTCCTCCTCGCTTCCCATGGAATTTTCAGGTCTTGTGGAAAGTTCAACAAAATATTCAAATCCAAACACCTTATAAAAATCGTCTATAAGTTTTATAACTTGAGTGATTTCATGGGTAATATCCTCTCTCGCAACAAATATATGAGCATCATCTTGAGTAAAGCACCTTACCCTCATAAGTCCGTGAAGTGCTCCTGATTTTTCATGTCTATGGACAATTCCCATTTCACCATACCTTTTAGGTAAATCCCTATAGGAACGTATATCACTCTTGTAAACAAGTATAGATCCTGGACAGTTCATAGGTTTTATAGCATAATTTTCACCGTCTATTTTGGTAAAATACATATTTTCCTTATAGTGATCCCAGTGTCCTGACTGATGCCACAATCCTTCATTTAACAAAATCGGAGTCATTATTTCATCATAATCAGCTTTTCTATGCATTTCTCTCCAAAAGTTTTGAAGCTCATTTCTAATTATCATTCCCTTTGGATGGAAAAATGGAAATCCAGGTCCCTCTTCATGCATACTGAACAGATCCAATTCTTTGCCCAATTTTCTATGATCTCTCTTCTTAGCCTCTTCCATCATCTTCAAATAGTTTTCCAGATCACTTTTCTTTTCAAATGCAGTCCCATATATTCTCTGGAGCATTTTGTTCTTTTCATCTCCACGCCAATAGGCACCTGCTATGGAAAGGAGTTTTATTGCTTTTGCTTTCCCAGTAGAAGGTAAATGTGGTCCCGCACATAAATCCACAAAATCACCCTGCCTGTAAAAGGATATAACTTCACCTTCTGGCAGATCCTTTATCAATTCCACTTTATAAGGTTCTTTTCTATCTTCCATAAATTTTATAGCTTCTGCCCTTGGAAGTTCAAATCTCTCCAATTTGATATCTTCTTTTACTATCTTGTTCATCTCATTTTCAATCTTAACTAACAATTCTGGTGTAAATGAAAAATCTGCGTCTACATCATAGTAAAATCCTGAATCTATGGCAGGTCCTATGGCAAGTTTAACATCTGGATACAGCCTTTTTATAGCTTGAGCAAGTATGTGAGAAACTGTGTGTCTCAATATTTTTTTACCATCTTCATCTTCAAAAGTGAGAATTTCAAGTTTACAATCACCATTTATTGGATGATAGAGTTCAACTACTTCACCATCTAACTTAGCACCCAGCGCTTTTTTCTTCAGAGAAGTACTCAATTTTTCCGCCACATCAATTACCTTTAATCCCTTCTCCACTTCTATTTTGTCACCATTTTTAAGGCTTATATTTATCATTTTTATTCCTCCTTTACAAACTTTTCTAATTTCGAATTTTTATTTAACTATAAAAATAAATAAAAAAATACTCCTCCCTCTACTGGGACGAGTATTACCGTGGTTCCACCCAACTTAATAGTATAAGCAAAGATCACAAATACTATTCTCTCTACCTTTAACGCTGGCTAACGGAAATACTTACAAAACTTCAGTATACAACTCCTGGGTGGTTTTCAATAGATTTCATTTAAGGGATATTTCAGCACACAATCCCTCTCTCTTAAAACAATTGATCTATTTACTCTTCCCTTTCATAGCTTTTACTTCTACTTGGCTTCATTATATTATTCCAAAATGATTATGTCAATAAAAAAATAGAATTTTGTAGTTTATATTCTATTAAGATGATTTTTTATAGACTCACATGTACTGCAATTATTGCAAAATCTAACTCTATCAGTAAAAACTTTTTCAATGGTATTTATCAATTCTGGATTTTTACAATTTTCAGCACAGTGAATTACTATTTCATTGGGTGAAGTAGTTATAAGTGCACTTATCAAAATATCATCTAAATCTGAATTTGTATCTTTATTACGATTTAATTCCTTTAAATCTCTAAAAAAGCTTTCTGTTATATCCTGCTCTTTATCTCTTATTATATATTTACCATTATTATCTATTATTATACTT
>NZ_FXYI02000157.1:0-8706 GCF_900184915.1 Clostridium sp. HV4-5-A1G
ATAAAATAGTAATTAAATGGATAATTCAATATTATGTGTCGAAATAATTTTATAGTTTTTAATTGAGTATGCTATTTGTAATAAAAAATATAAGCTGGAGTTTTTGCTAATATTATAAAATAAATTATTTTATATGGTAAAATAATAGAGGAGTAGGTGATTGATTTGAATTATTTGAAAAAGTTTATTTATGATTTGAGAGAAATAGTAAATAATATGGAATTAGAAATTTATCTAGTAGGTGGATATGTAAGAGACAAATTGATGAATATAAAGGCTGAACCTAAAGATGCAGATTTCGTAATTAAGGGAGATATTCATCAATTTATAAAGGAAATTGGTAAAAAAGGATATAGATTTTTCACTATAAAAGAAAGTGTAGGTATATATAGATGTGTATTAGGTGAAAATACAATAGATATTTCATCTATGAGGGGTAATTCTATCGAGGAAGATTTAAGAACCAGAGATTTTACTGTAAATGCGATAGCTATGAGAGTTATCCACAATAAAATATTTGATCCATTTTATGGAAGAAGAGCATTGAAAAGTAGAATACTTAAAAGTGTAAGCGATAAAAGTTTGGAAGAGGATCCTGTTAGGATATTGAGAGGCATAAGGTCTTATATAAAATGTGGAATGCATTTTAATTTGGAGACGGAAAAGCAGATTGAAAAAATATCGGATAAAATAATGGAATCACCTAAAGAAAGAATTTGTAGGGAGATAATGCTTATAATAAAAGAAGATCAACTGGGGATAGCTTTTGAAACTATGGATAATTACGGAATACTAAAAAACATTATACCCTATATAGACGAGTTAAAAACCATAGGAAAATGCAAATATCATATGGAAGATGTATTCACGCATATGAATTTGACATATGGAGTATTTAAAGATATTTTAAGGGATAAAATTAAGTTGAGGAATTTGGATTTAAGTATCTTTGATTGTAGAATAGGGGAATTTAGTCTTAAAGAATATCTAAGTCTGGCTTGTTTTTTGCATGATATAGGTAAATATGAAGCTTATAAAAAGGAGAATAATAAAATAAGTTTTCATGGACATGATATAAAGGGAGCCAGCATATGTAAGGCTTTTTGCGATAATTTGAAATTTCCTAAAAGAGCAGAAAAATATATAGAAAGTATAGTAAAGGGACATATGTATCCACTGGGACTTTTTAAAAACGAAGCTTTTAACAGTAAAAAAGCTACCTACAAGTTTTTTTACAATTATGGCATATGCGCAATTGGAATACTTACTACTGCATTTTGTGATAATTATGCTACTAGAATGAATCTAGATAGGCAAAATGAAAAAGAAAGGTTTAAAATATTTATTGAATATATGTTAAAAGAATATAAACTTTACTGTAAAATGAAGGAAGATAGATTTTTGAATGGAGAAGATGTTGTAAAAATTTTAGGGCAGGAAGGTCCCGTTGTGAAAATTGCTCTTGAAGATATCCACAGACTTAGATATTTGGGAAAAATAAATAATAGAAGAGAGGCAATTGATTATTTAAAATCACAGTCATTTTAAAGTACATTGAAGAAGTATTAACAACAAGAGTTATCCACGGTGTGGATAACTCTCCATTAAATTGTTGTAAGTACAATAATATCAATAATGTGACTTATCCACAGAAAATGTGCATAAAGTTGTGATTTTTGTGGACAAGTATTTGAAATTATAAACTATATTATAGATTTTGGAATAAAATGGAAAAATTACTTATCTACACTTTGAAAAGTAGAAACTATAAAATCAAACTCGTGAGCATCTGTAATTTCTCCATAACTGTCTTCAGAAATTCCAGGATAATAATAAAGTATAAACTTTTCCTTGGACACTATATTTTTAATTATAATATACTTTTTATCCAATTTTATATCTTGTAATGTAGCGAGAACAAAATATCTGTCATTTTCACCAGTCCTATTATTTACAAGATTAATTGAAAAATTATCATGTTTTGTTAAATTTATTTTTTCCCTGTCACAATATATGATGTTTGAGCCGCTTTTACATCCCAGGCAGCTGTCAAATTTACAGTCAGCGGTACAGTTTAGGCATTCGCAATCAGCGCATTTTTCAAGTTGTGATAAAGATTCTAAATGGTCATTTTTATAGGATTCCAATAGAGAAATATATTTATCTGCGTTTAATCTTTTAAAAAAATTTTTTGTATTAAGGTCACTTTCCGCAGCCTCTATTAGTTCTATATATTTTTTTAAAGTTGCTATTTTGGCAGTATATTTTCGCCTGGTCAAGATTTTTTTATCTACAAAAGGTGAAATATTGTCTATAGCATAGGTTATATCCACAAATATTTTCCCGTATTTATTCTTTTGAAGCTTTATAAATTGATGAACTTTATCCATGATATCACCTAATTTTGCTTATATTTTTTTAATTCTTCATCAATATCAACTTCATCTAATTTTTCAAATTCCTTCTCCAAAGTATCTTCTTCCTTTAAATCTCCAAGTCCTTCAGCTAGAGCTTCTTTCTTTTGAATTTTTCTTTCGATATCATCTAAGTTTATCCTATTGTTCCCCGTATCTACATTGGCCATTATTTCATTTACTTTTTTACTGGCTTCAGCATTGTTAAATCTTGCGGCAGCTTCATCTCTGTATACTCTGGTTTTGTGAATTTCCTCTTCTAGTTCCTTTAATTTGACTTTTACTGATTCAGCTTTTTCGCAGGCATCTTTGTAACTTGCCTCAAGAGATGTATAGCTTTTATCAGCCTCTAATTTTCTAGCAAGAGCCTTTTTAGCTAATTCTTCATTTCCTTTACTTAGGGCAAGTTTTACTTTGCCGTCGAATTCAGCAGATATTCTCTTTGATTCTTCCATCTTTTTTTCAATTTCGTGAACATTTCCCAATATTTGAGCTGAAGATAATTTAGCTTTATTTAAACTGTCCTCCATATCTCTTAATTTTTGATCCAGTAATTCAATGGGGTTCTCCACTTCATCTAAAGTGCCATTTACCTTTGCTCTGAAAATATTGGATATTCTCTTCAACACGCCCATAAAAAATCCTCCTTAAATTATCTTTTCCTTTTAAATTTATTTATTCTATTTATGATAAAAATTATTATGAGTACTAATATTACAAACTTAGCAAAACCCCAGAAAAAACTTGCTAAAAGACTGCTTCCTCCATAATATCCGTTATTATATCCCCAGGGTATGGGAATTGGTATAGGGAAAAAAGATCTTCTGCTTTCATTGTTATAGTTTCCCTTAGACTGAGAAGTGCTGCTGCTGGCTTTGTCATTGCTGGATTTTGAAGAAGAATTAGGTGCATTGGAAAAACTACCTGATTTAAAATTTCCACTAGAGCTGTTACCACTGGAGCTTTTATGAAAGGTAGACTTAGGTGAAGAAAAACTACCTGATTTAAAATTACCTCCGGAAGATTTTGAACTACTAATATGTGAAATAGAAGTTCCAAAACCGTGTCCGCTGGAGTGTGAACCTTTGGCATAAACAATACTGGAATTATTGTTTACAACTAAATTAGCGGACTGTATGTTAAAAATACCTGCTGATAGAAATAGGAAAGTAAGCAATAATGATATAATAAAGTATTTTTTATTATGCTTAATTTTAGTCACCCCCTTAAGTCCTCACATCTCTTTCATAGTAACATAATATTTGGTTGATAGCTACTAGAACAATTCACAATGCACAATTCAATATCGTTATGTTATTTATTATATAGTATTAAATAACACATAACAAGTCTTAAATTAACTTATTTTAGGTAACTTAAGACGATTTACTTGTAAAAATATTATATTTTTATGTATTTTATAAATGTTTAGTTTGTAAAGATTATAAATATGCCATATAATATTAGTATAAATTGAGTTTAAATAATAGAAATTTTAATGTGCTGATGAATATGTTATTTGGGAGGTTGTAAAAATTGAATGAGCAAAATTTTGAAATGAAATATATAAATAAAATAGCGCAAAACATATCAAATAATACAATAATACCTTATGAAGATTTACCGAGATATGATTTGTTTTTATCTCAGGTTATAGATTATTTAAATGATAAATTTGAGGAAGAAAACTATACCAATAACATAGTGCAGAATTATATTAAAAATGAAGTTATATCTAAACCGGAAGACGGGAAAAAAAGAGGATATACAAAAGTTCACCTAACTCAGCTTATTCTGTTAAGCTATATGAGGCCTATATTGACAACAGAAGAAATAAAGAAAGTGTTTGCATTGGCTTTTAATGAGATAAATAATGGAGAAGATGATATAATATCCTGGGAAGATGCATATAAGATATTTTCAGATCTTCAGAAAAACAGTCTTAAAGATTTGATGGCAAAAGAAAGTTTTAATGAAAAAAAGTTTCAGAATATAATGAAAAATATGCACTTGAAAATTGAGGGAAAAGAAGAAGAGAGAATAATGGTATTTTTCGTAGTTATGTCTTTGATCTGCCAGGCAAGTGCGATTAAGAAATTAGTTCAAAATATAGTTAATAATTATGAAGATAAATAAGAACTTTATGTTTCTGTTTATTTTAAAGCAGACAAATTTTTATTCAATAGACATATACTTTGAGCAGCTATGCCTTCCCCTTTTCCTGTAAATCCTAACCCTTCTTCAGTAGTGGCCTTTATGCTTATTGAAGATATGTCTATGTTTAATGTTCTGGCTATATTTGCTCTCATATATTTGATGTAAGGTGATAACTTGGGTTTTTCAGCTATTATGGTAGAATCTATGTTTTCTATAATATAGTTATTATCTCTAATTAAATCCAATACTTTAGATAATAAGCTGAGACTAGATACATCTTTGTATCTTTCATCCTGATCTGGAAAGTACTTACCAATATCGCCTAGACAGGAAGCTCCTAATAAACTATCCATTATTGCATGAGTGAGTACGTCAGCATCAGAATGACCAAGTAATCCCCTGTTGAAGGGAATGATTACTCCACCTAATATAAGATGTCTATTATAAACTAATTTGTGAACATCATATCCAAGTCCAATTCTCATGATTAATCCTCCTGTGAATAAACTTAATTTTAGTAAGAATTACTTTATTGTATTTTATCATATATAATAAAAAGGTGCATTTACAAAGCACCTTAAGATATATCCTTAGAATAATATATTATTTTTTTAGTGTCTTTATCTTTTGTCGTGGTTTCTTTAGGAGTTTTATTTGCAGAGCTAAATAATTTTGATAAAAATAATTTTGCTGAAGATAAAAATGACATATCCTTTTTCTTAACATTTTTTGAAAAATCCACTTTGATAACGTTATCTTTCATAAACTAGCCCCACCTTTCATTAAAAGAATTTCTTTACTTTTATAATATCATAAAAATAAAGAAGTGTTAAGAAAATTATGAAAAATATTCTTATTATTTTTATATTGAGATCATAAAAATTGAGGAGATAGTAAATCCCCTCAATTTTGTGAGATAGAAAGGTATATTACTTTGTATTAGGAAATGTTAACTTGTAATCTATGAGCTTTGTAATTGTGTGGATAATAATATTATATGAAGATTGCTCTAATTTGGTTACTATAATTTAAAAATTATACACATGTTGTCCACAAAAATGTGGATAATGTGTATAAGTAACAAGTTATTTACAATAAAATAAGACAAATTAATTATTGAAAATAGAAAAGAAATAAATAATAACAGGTTATAAACAAAATATGTGTGGATAATGTGTATAAGTAAAAATTTTGTTTTACTAATCAAGCATATATATATTATAATAAATGGTAGAATGTATAGGTTTAATATTAAATTGCCTTATATGATAGTTTTATTATAAAATGGAAACGTAGCACATCAAAGTTCTTTTAAGGTTCTTGAAAAAGTTTTTTCTTGTAAGCAAGTTACTGCGAACCTAAGAATGAGCTTATCCAGACGCTCAGCAGTGCTTATCTTCCTTTAGAAAGTTGGGAGTATTAGCAATGGTAGCCTTCGGATAAAATAATATGTGTCGGGAAAGTGAAAAGGATGATACATAAAAAAATTTTAATTACAATAATTTTAATATTTTTTGCTGCAGCTGCAGCCTATAGTATATATAAAATTCAAAATTGTAATAGGAACTATGGGGAAAAAAGCGGCAATAAAGTAAATTCGAAGATAGATCATCAGACTGAAAAAAAAAATATAAATGACAATGCTAATCAATTGAATATAGCTGAGGATAGGATATTTACGGGAGGAGATTTAAAATACAACACCCAGTCTATTCCAGTATTATATTATCATTCAATAGATTATGAAAAAGGAAATGAATTGAGAATTCCAAAGGAAAAATTTAGAGAGGAGATGAAGTTTTTAAGGGACAATGGATATACTACTCTTACTATGAATGAGTTCTATAATTTTTTAGCCTACAATAAGCCTATACCAAAAAAATCGGTGGTTATAACTTTAGATGATGGATATGAGGATAATTATGAAAATGCTTTTCCAATATTAAAAGAATTCGGATTTAAAGCTACTATATTTATAATTACAGGTGCAATAGATAATGAAAAAAATATCTTAACTTCAAGCCAGTTGAGAGAGATGGAACACTATGGTATAGATATTGAAAGTCATACAGTAAATCATGATAAATTGGATAAACTGACTTATAATGAACAGTTAAGTACATTAAAAAATTCCAAAAATTTTTTGGAAAAATTATTGGGTAAAAGAGTGAATTATATTGCGTATCCCTATGGGGAATGGAATGGAGATACTGTAAAAGCTGTAAAGGCTGCAGGATATAAATTAGCTTTTACCACAGCATCGGGATGGGCTAATAAAAATGAAGGATTATATACATTAAGTAGAGTTTATATAAGTGCAAACCATAAAATGGAGGAGTTTAAAAGACGATTGACAAATGAAAAATATAATATTTCAAATTGAATTAACACATTTTGAAAAAATAGTTAAAATTTTTTATGATTAAGTGATAATATATCATTGTGGAGGCGGAAAAATTGAGTAAAGGGAAAAAAATAAAAGTATTTATTTTGGGAGTGGCTTTTACAATTTTAATCTTCCAATTTAAGACGTTGGCACAATCTTCAGTTGGAACTCCTAGAGTGAATATAGACACCAATAAAGAGTGGACTGTTAAATTTAGTAGAGCCCTGAATCCAAGTACTGTAAATAGTTCCAATATATCTGTTACGCATGTTATAGATGGGAAAAATGTTACAGTACCGGTGATGGTAACTTTGGGAAGTGATCCCACGACTGCAATAGTGAGCCCTAGAACAGGCGGATATGAGCCGGGGGAAAAGTACAATCTTACCATAAGTGGTTCAATAGAATCAGCATCGGGAAAAAAGCTGAATAATTCTGTGACTTTACAGTTTGTTACAGATAATGCCTATTCTGATGGGACAAATTATCCGGATCTTCCAAGCATAAGTTCTAATCAGTTTGAGTATACACCACTTTTATCATCTCAAAAGCAGGGATTTTTTCTAAACGGTAATAATGGGACAAGTGTTCAGTATAGAGTATTTGTAAATGCACAAAATGAAGCGGGAGAATCCTATACAGAACTTACCAGTGGTTATACCAGTGAGGAAAATGGGAAAATAACATCTTTGAAGACATTGAGTTCGGGGTCTAATGGAGAGAAATATAAGGCAATTATCTATGTGAAAAGAACGGGAGCTTCAGGAGCACATCGAGATGCCAATACAGATTATGATAACTACTATATAGATTATTTCAGGTGTGTAGACAGTATTGATGTAAATTCTGGCGATTATGTAGATTATAATTTATCTCTGGATGACATAGTTAATACTCAGGTAAATTTAGACAGTAATAGTACTCCTGTATTTGTAGCTGACACTGCAATGGATAATGCAGCTTCGAAAAACCAAATAAAGTATTATGTAAATCCCGATAATTTTTTAGACAGCTATGGTAAATATCAGTTTTTGAAACTTACATATGAAGATGGAATCACAGTGGACAGTTTGAATAATTTTTTAAAGGGAAAAGGGATTTTCGAAGGAATGGGACAATCTTTTTTGGATGCAGCCGAAAATAATAATATAAGCGTGGCTTATTTGGTATCACATGCCATGCTTGAAACTGGAAACGGTGAATCACAACTTGCAAATGGTGGAGCTCGTGACAGCAAAAATAAGTATGTTTATGGTAAGGCTGTATACAATTTTTTCGGCATAGGGGCTACAGGCGAAGATGCTGTGCTCAATGGAACTAAAACAGCTTATGAAAATGGATGGGACACCCCGGAAAAGGCTCTCAGTGGAGGTGCCAAATGGATAGCAGCTCAGTACATAAATAATCCTTCATACAATCAGGACACGCTTTATAAAATGAGGTGGGATCCTGCTAATCCAGGACAACATCAATATGCCACGGATATAGCCTGGGCTTATAAGCAGATATCTAATATAAAGTCATTGCAGGATATATTGTCGGGATCCAATGTCAATTTAAAGTTTGAAATACCTAGATTAAAAAAATAACATTGAGATGTATAAAATAAGAAGACAGTCTTGAAATAAAAATATTTTTTATTTCAAGACTGTCTTTTCATTTTTAGGAAATAATCTGTATTATATTTCATTTAATTTAATTTGTTTTTTATATTTTTAATATTCTTATCTTTTACGAATGGTGCGAAAA
>NZ_FXYI02000158.1:0-8663 GCF_900184915.1 Clostridium sp. HV4-5-A1G
TAAATATATAAAGAAATTTAGGAATATACTAGAATTAAGATCCGAGATCATATAATGTGACAAAATTATGTTATAATTATTATGTTAATTTAAAAAGTGATCCTTAGATAAAAAAAAGTGAGAAGGAGGAAACCTCATGAAGTTAATTATAGCTATTGTTCAAGATGACGATGCTGGCGATTTGCTAGAAACTTTGACAGAAGGTGGATTTGAAGTAACTAAACTTGCTACTACAGGAGGCTTTTTAAAGGCAGGTAATACCACTTTGATAATAGGTGTTGAAGAAGAGAGTGTAGATAAAGTAATAGGACATATAGAAGAAGTATGTAAAACTAGAAAGCAGATTATAACAACTCCTTCATCTGTTGCTAGTTCTACAGGTGTATATATGCCATATCCTGTGGAGGTGGAAGTTGGAGGAGCTAATATATTTGTGGTAGATGTAGATAAATTTATAAAGATCTAACGGGAGGAATATTTGGTGGACTCTTATAGAGTAATAGGACATCAGGGTATAAAGTTACAGATAACAAATTCTATAAAGTTAAATAGATTTTCACATGCTCATATTTTGGTGGGAGAAGATGGTATAGGAAAGAGTATGATTGCTAAAGAGATGGCTATAAGGGTACTGGGCAAAAATGAGTTAAAACCTTATGTTGATATAATTGAATTTAAAATACCTAAAGGCAGAAAATCCATCGGGATAGAAGAAGTAAAAGATATAGTTGAAGAGATAAATAAAAAGCCTTATGAAGGTGATAAAAAGGTAATAATATTATATAACTCTGATAAAATGACGGAGGCGGCTCAAAACGCATTGTTAAAAACTATAGAGGAACCGCCTTCAGGAAGTTTTATGATACTTTTATGTGAAAAGTTAGATGGTATTTTAGATACAATAAAATCAAGATGTCAGGTGTATAAATTTAACAGATTAAGTCAGGAGGATATGCTTCTATTCTTAAAAAATAGATTTCCCCAGTTATCTGGAGAAGAAGTTAAGGCTGTCTTGGCTTTTAGTGATGGGATACCAGGAAGAGCAGAAAAATTCATTTCAGATTCTTTTTTATGTGAGATAAGAGATACCGTTATAGATATGCTTAAAGAATTGAAGGATAATGATTTGGAGTATTCTTTAAAATTTTCTAATTATTTGGTTAATATGAAAGATGAATGGCAGGAAGCACTTACTTGTATTTTATCATATATACGTGATGTATTTATATATAAAGAAACGGGTAATCAAGAATTGATTATAAATGCGGATAAATTTGAATGTATAAAGACTATAGGAGAAATGTTTTCATTTAATAAATTAAATGATATTATTGATATTGTCAAGAATACGAGAGAGAAACTGGAGAAAAATGTGAATCCAGCGTTAGTTTTTGATTCTATGTTGGTGAAAATGCAGGAGGTATAAATGAAATATGGTAATGGTGGTAGGTGTACGCTTTAAAAAAGCAGGTAAGATATATTATTTTTCACCGGCTAATTTAAATGTACAAAAAGGAAATAATGTAATAGTGGAAACGGCTAGGGGAATGGAATTTGGCAAATGTGTCATAAAACCTAAAAATATAGATGAAAGCGATGTAATTCCACCTCTTAAAAATGTTTTAAGAATAGCTACAGAAGAGGATGTAAAAAAACATGATGATAATAAAAGAAGAGAAAAGGAAGCTTTTGAAATATGTTTAGAAAAAATTAAACAGCATAACTTGAAAATGAAACTTATAGATGTAGAATACACATTTGATAACAATAAGGTGATATTTTATTTTACTGCAGATGGAAGGGTGGATTTTAGAGAATTAGTGAAAGATCTTGCCTCGATTTTTAGAACTAGAATAGAACTTAGACAGATAGGGGTAAGAGATGAGGCAAAAATGATAGGTGGGTTGGGGCCCTGTGGTAGGGTTATGTGCTGCTCTGCATTTTTAGGAGATTTTGTACCTGTATCCATAAAAATGGCGAAGGAACAGAACCTATCTTTGAATCCTACTAAGATATCTGGCATATGTGGAAGGCTTATGTGCTGTTTAAATTATGAGCAGGATGCTTATGAAAAAATAAGACAAAGGTTGCCGAAAAAAGGTTCTGTTGTAAATACGGTTTATGGCAGGGGAGAAGTTATGAGTAATTCTGTAGTGAAGGAAAGTGTTAAAGTTAAAATAAAAAATGAAGATGGTGAGGATATGATAAAAGAAGTATTGATAAATCAAATTGAAATGGTTTCGGGTGGATTTGAGGGTAGTATAAATGATGAGGAAATAGAAGTTGATGTGGGAAATGAAAATTCAGATGTAATTAAACAATTATTTAAGGAAGAGTAGAGAGGTGGCGTATGAAGTCTGTACTTAAAATTTCTGATATGCGTACTGCTGAGGATGTTAATAAAATAAGATATTGTATCTCTAATAATGAAGGAATTATTGCTTTTGAGATAAATAAAGAAAAGAGTGAGGTAAGCATAGTATATGATAATTATTTTGTAACAAAGGATAAAATAATCCAATGTCTTGAAGATATGGGGTATATGGTATTATAAAATTCTCTTTAAAAGTAATTATAAATATGATAGAATAGCAAGGGATAGGATAAATAACTTGTAAGATCATAAGGAGGTGTGACGTAAATGGCATATAAAATTACAGATGCTTGTGTAAGTTGTGGCTCATGTGCTTCAGAATGCCCTGTTGATGCTATAAGTCAAGGGGATACCCAATTTGTAATAGATGCAGATACCTGTATAGAGTGCGGAAACTGTGCTAATGTTTGTCCAGTAGGAGCACCAGTTCAAGAGGATTAATCTTTAAAAAGGCTGCCTAAATATGGTGGTCTTTTTAATTTGGACAAGTATTTAATTTATCAAGTGATTCTTAGGTTCAGATGGTGTTCGCTAACAGGAAATGCTCTTTAATTGATATTTGTTCTTTGCACCTTGTACTTTGAATTTTGGATTTTATAATAAAGAGGGAGCGTTAGGATAAAAGGTGTAAGTACTATGAACGTTAAAAAATTAACAGATATGAATAAATTTATATCTTCGTATAATGTTACATTAACGGTAAAGAGTATAAAATTTTATACGAATATTTATATAGACATAATAAGTGTAAACTAAAGGCGAGGATTAAATTAACTAGATGGAGGAGAAAAAATGGATATATCTGTTATTATATTTTTGTTTTTTGGGATACTTTCAGTAGTAGTTGGTTATATAATAGAAGGTGGACAGGCAACTGCACTTTTAGGAGCTACTGCAGCCATAATAGTTTTTGGAGGAACAATTGGTGCTACAGGACTATCTTTCCCAATGGATATATTAAAAAGAATTCCCAAAATATTTAAGGTGCTTTTTAATCCCAGAAAAACAGATTTACCAGCTTTAATTTCATATTTTAAGGATGTATCCTACAAAACAAGAAAAAATGGATTATTGAGCCTAGAAAGCGAAGTGTCTAATGATCCAAATTTGGATCCTTTTATAAAAAAGGGTCTTCAGCTTGTTGTAGATGGAGTGGATCCGCAGGCTGTGAGAAGCATATTGGAATTAGAACTTGATTCTACGTCTGAAAGGCATAGAGAAGGTGCTGATATATTTGAAAGTGCGGGCGGGTATGCACCTACTATGGGTATTGTAGGTACAGTTATGGGACTGGTTCATGTTTTAGGAAATTTGGAGGATACTTCTACCTTAGGACCAAAAATAGCGGTGGCATTTTTAGCTACATTATATGGTATTGGATCTGCAAATCTTTTATGGCTTCCTATAGGAAGTAGGCTGAAACAGGCAGATGAGAGAGAAGTAAAAGAAAAGACACTTATTATTGAAGGTGTGCTCTATATTCAAGAGGGAATAAATCCAAATACGATAGCGGAAAAATTAAAGAGTTTCTTAAATAAAGAGGAGTTATTGAGATATGAGGCATTAGAAGGGAAGGCTGAGATATGAAAAGAATGAGGAAGCCGGGAAAAAAGCCAGAGGGCCTAAGATGGATGCTAACTTATTCTGACTTGATAACACTGCTTATGATATTTTTTGTTGTTATGTATTCCATGAGCCAGGTAGATCAGACCAAATACAAGCAGCTTTCTGAATCCCTAAGTGTGGCTATGGGAGGAGGCAAAACTATAATAGGCAGTGAGGATAATCCCAGTATTAAGGAAAATGTAAACAAAATGGATAATTTGAATTCTACGCAAGATGAAGAAAAAAAATTATCAGAATTAAAAGCACAAGTAGATAAATATCTTAAGGAAAATGGAATGAGTAAAGACGTATCCACTACTGTAGACGAAAGAGGCTTAGTAGTGAGCATGAATGATACTTTATTATTTGATACAGGCAAAGCGGATATAAAACCACAATTTCAACAGGAGCTTACGGAAATGGGCAAGATTTTGAATCAATTGGGTAATTATATCAGAATAGAAGGACATACGGATAATGTGCCTATTAGTAACAGTGAATACTCTTCTAACTGGAAATTATCCTGTGATAGGGCATCCAATGTTACTGAATTTCTTATAGCAAAATCCGGAATTCAACCTCAAAAGCTTTCAGCAATTGGATATGGTGAATACAGACCTATTGCTGATAATTCTAATGAAACAGGAAAGGCTAAAAATAGGAGGGTGGATGTAATCATATTAAACAGCAAATTTAATGCAGTTGAAAATAACAGTTCAAGTTCAAAGTCCTCTGGAAGTAAAGATAACACAGAAAGTCAAAATACTACAAAAAGTAATAAGTAAAATGGAGCTACTATTCCCTGGAATGTTTATCTAGGGATTTTTATTTTAGAGTATTTTAAAAAAACAGTGGATTGACAGTGTTATTTATTTAAATCATAATTATAAATATCAAGTAATGAAAATTTTTGATATAGTGAAAACTGTGAGTTAGATTAGAAATGAGGTATTGAATTTGAATAGTACTTTCTTAAAAGAAGATGAAACCTTAGATGATCTGCAATTAAAGGGACTATATGTAATTCAGAAAAAAAGTACCTTTAGGTTTGGAATAGATGCAGTTTTGCTTGCTAATTTTGCAGATATAAAGAGAAATGCAAGTGTAATAGATTTATGCAGCGGTACTGGTATAATTCCTTTTATACTGGTGGGAAAAACACCTGCGGGTAAAATAATCGGAATAGAGATACAAAAAGACATGGTAGATATGGCCAATAGGTCTGTGCAATTAAATGATGTACAGGGGAAAATTGAGTTTATCCATAGAGATTTAAAGGATTTGAAATATCTAAAAACTCTACCTAAAGCTGATGTAGTTACTGTAAATCCACCTTATAAATTAAAGGATTCTGGAATTGTGAGTTTAAAAGACGAGGATGCCATTGCCAGACATGAAATTTGCTGCGATCTAGAGGATGTTATAAAAGCTGCTAAAATTGTTTTAAAAGATAATGGAAAGATTTATATGATCCATAGACCTGATAGATTTGCAGATATTATATGTACTATGAGGAAATATAAGATTGAGCCTAAATTTATAAGGATGGTTCATCCCAATATAAACAAAGCTCCCAATATGGTATTAATAAAAGGACAGAACAATGCGGGCCGTTTTTTAAAATGGGATGCACCGCTGTATGTACATAAATTGGACGGAAGTTATACAGATGAAATAGATAAAATATATGGAAGAGGTAAGAAAGGATATGGCAGATGATGGGGAAACTTTTTTTGGTGGCAACTCCTATAGGTAATTTACAGGATATAACCTTACGTGGATTAGAGGTACTTAAAAATGTGGATTTAATAGCTGCTGAGGATACAAGGCACAGTTTGAAATTATTAAATCATTTTAATATAAAAAAACCACTTGTCAGCTATCATAAATATAATGAAAATGAAAAATCTATGGAACTGATTAAAAAATTAAAAGATGGATATAACATAGCCTTGATAAGTGATGCCGGAACCCCTGGTATATCGGATCCAGGCAGCATTATGGTGCGCAATTGTATAAAATATGGAATGAATTTTGAAATAATTCCTGGAGCTACTGCTGTTACTACAGCCTTAGTTTATTCAGGATTAGATACTTCAAAATTCATTTTCATTGGTTTTTTGCCTAGAGATGTTAAAAGTAAGATGGGCATTTTAGAAGATATGGCTGAAAGAAGAGAAACACTGATATTTTATGAAGCTCCACATAGATTATTGAATACTTTAAAACAGATGAGAACTGCTTTGGGTAATAGATATGCAGCTGTTTGTAGAGAGCTTACTAAGATTCATGAAGAAATATTGAGATCCACTTTAGAGGAAATACTAAATTATTATGAAAATAGAGAGATAAGAGGAGAATTTGTAATTGTAGTAAAGGGCAAAAGTGAAGAAGAATTTATGAGAGAAAAAAGACAAAAGTGGATAAATTTGTCTATAGAAGAGCATATAAAAATGTATATGGATGTAGGATTGAGCAAGAAAGAATCCGTGAAAAAAGTAGCTAAGGATAGAAATGTTTCTAAATCTGACATATATATCCATTCTATTAATTTACAATAATTGAAAATGAATGCAAGATGGTGCTGGACACAATTTCCATGTTGTTAATAATATTACTTAAAAACAATCAGATTTTCAATAAATAACCGGGTTTTATTAAAGAAATCTAATATTTTTAAGAAAAATTTATTACAGGCGTTGAGATATACTATGATTTAATGCTATAATAAACATATGTTACTTTTAAATTTAAAATTATGCTCCTAGGAGTATCATTTTAAATTTATTTAATGTGGGAGCCCAAATTTATAATTTGGAAGGGGTAATTTAAAAATATATTAGTAGGAGGTAGATAAATTGAATAGAAAGACCTTATCTGTTGCAATGGCTCTAACATTGGCATTGTCAACAGGGACAAGTGTTTTTGCAGCATCGGGTAATTCGGGTTCACTGACTCAAGTTAAACAGCAAAAACAGGATTTGGAGATTAAAGTTGAAAAATTAGATGATGAGATAGGACAAGTTATACAGCAAATTGACAATAATAAAAAAGATATTGGCAAAGTTTCTGATAATATAGAAAACACGCAGACGAAGATGGAGTCAACGGAAAAGGATATAAAAAGCCAGCAGAAAGTATTTAATCAAAGAGTAAGGGCTATGTACATAAATGGCGTGGATAGTTATTTAGGTGTAATACTAAACGCTGACAATTTAAATGATTTCATATCTAGATTGGATAATGTAGCAAAAGTGATGGGGTTTGACAAGGGCGTTATATCGAACTTAACAGATAAAAAAGAAGAATTATCTGCCCAAAAGGAAAAATTAAATAGTGAAAATAAAAGGCTTTTGGCATTGAAGTCCGATAATGAAGAAAAATTGTCCAAGCTTAAAAGCGATAAAAACAGTCAAACCGCATTGATAACATCTTTGGACGCTAAAGAAAAGGAACTTGCAGCAGCAGATGGAGAAACTTCAAGGCTAATTGCTTCGGCAGCAAATAATGTACAGCAGATTAGAAATGCGGCACCAAGAATTACTGGCTCAAATCAGAGTATTTCAAGAGGTGGAAGCGCATCAGTATCTTCAAATGCAATAGTAGCATATGCTTCTAATTTTTTAGGGGTTCCCTATGTCTGGGGAGGAACTTCACCATCGGGCTTTGATTGCTCGGGGTTAGTTTACTACGTATATGCGCATTTCGGAATTAATCTTCCAAGAACTTCACAGGCACAGCAAAATGTTGGAGTGCCTGTGTCTAGAAGTCAGCTTCAACCTGGTGATTTGGTGTTTTTCGGTTCACCGGCACATCATGTGGGAATATATGTGGGTAATGGATCATTTATTAATGCTCCTAGAACCGGAAGAAATGTATCCATAGATCCTTTGGATTATAGATCGGATTTTAGCGGTGGAAGAAGGGTCAGGTAGTCAATAAAGTATAATATTAATATATTTAGGAATTTAGACATATTTAAATAAAAAATATACATACATAGTTAAATTTCAGTGGTATTTTACAGAGTTTAGCTATGTCTTTTTTTTATATTTATGGTGATAGATAGTTAGTGTATTATAGATATAAATGGACTTCAAAAAAGCTGATATGAAATTTCCATATCAGCTTTTTTAATAGATATTACTTGCCTTCTCTTAGTTCATTTAAGCATTTCTTACAAATATTTTTACCTCTGTAATTTACTACATCCCTTGCATCACCGCAGAAAATACATGCTGGTTCGTATTTCTTTAATATAATTTGTTCACCATCAACATATATTTCTAAGGCATCCTTTTCAGCAATGTCTAAAGTTCTCCTTAATTCTATAGGAATTACAATTCTTCCCAGCTCGTCCACTCTTCGAACAACACCAGTAGATTTCATTTGTGCTCTCCTCCTTTAATTCCATAATTCGACATAACTACAATTAAATAATAGCAAAAATTACATTAAAAGTCAACATATTTTCATAAAATATTTTACAAATTTCTTATGAAATTCCATCTAAAGTTAATATACTACCAAAATATACAAAAGTCAATAATAATTAAGGTGCTTTGATTTTTGATATACACTTTGAAAGTGGGCTAATATTGGGGGTTAAGGATAAAATTAATATGGATAGAGATAAAATAAAGATAATGTTGAAGGTAATTATGAATAAAATTATAACAAATAT
>NZ_FXYI02000159.1:0-8460 GCF_900184915.1 Clostridium sp. HV4-5-A1G
TACATCATATATAATAATTCGTCAAGTAGTTATTATTTTAGGCATCGAACCTAAAATAACAAGGACTATTCATCTCCCACTTATAGAAGATAGGAGAATTACGCCCTTTTTGTTAAAAAAGATAATAGATATCCCTGCCAAGATCTATCTATTATCCTTATCATTATACAGTAGAAAATTTTTTATAAATTATATTGAAGTAAGAGATTTATTTGTAGGGCTTTGTATCCAATTTCCCTTATAATCGTATCGTGAGCCGTGGCAGGGACAGTCCCAGGTTAATTCATCAGCGTTCCATTGAAGTTCGCATCCTAAGTGAGCACATTTGGTTGATACCGTATATATATTTCCATCATTATCTTTATAAACTCCAACTTTCTGATCTTTATATTTTACTACTCCGCCATGGCCTCTTTGAATATTTTCTAAATTTTCATTAGGAATATTTATTCTCTGTGCGATAAAGTTCTTTGCTGTTATTATAAGATCATTAGCAGCATTTTTCATAGATGTTGATATATCAAATCTTTCAGGGGAAAATATTTCTGAAAAGTCATTTTCATTTTCAAGAATCATATCGCTTACTATCATTGCAGCTGCCATTGAACTTGTCATACCCCATTTTTTAAATCCTGTTTCGACATAAATATCAGGAGTTTTTGAGGAGTAATGACCTATATAAGGTATATTATCTAAAGTCATACAATCCTGCGCTGACCAATGATATTTTTCTATTGAATTTGGATAAAACTCTTTGGCTGCTTTTCTTAATTTATTATAAGCTCCACCTTCTTCATTTTCACCAGTTCTTTGAGCTATGCCTCCAAGTAATAGCAAATTTTTATAATTTCTAAATGAATACGAATTTTTATCAGCGCCTATATACATTCCATTTACATCTTGAGCATTTTCTAAAGCTATAATATAAGATCTTTCCTGATGCATTTTCATAAAATAATAGCCTGGAGTATTTAAAAATGGATAATGTGTTGCTACTACTATTTTATTTGCTTTAATTTTTGTTCCATTCTCTGTAATTACAGAATTTTCCTCAGTAATATCAAGTGCTGTTGTATTTTCATAAATAGTTAGCTTTTCTGAAATAGGTTTTAAAAATTTAAGTGGATTAAATTGTGCCTGATTCTTAAATTTCAATGCTTTTTTGACTTTAAAGGGGAGATTTACTTCATCCACTAATTCTGCATCGATTCCTAATTTTTTAGCTGCATCATATTCATCTTCAAGGGCTTGAGCATTGTCTAAACAATATACATATGCATCTTTGTATTCAAAATTGCAATCAATATTTTCATCATCAATTATTTCTTTATATTTTCGTATTGCAAGTTCATTGGCTCTGGCATATTGCTTTGCCCCTTTTTCGCCAAATTCTTTTATTAAATTATCATAAATTAAATCATGTTGAGATGTTATTTTTGCAGTTGTATTTTTCGTAACTCCACCTGCAATGCTTTTTGCATCGATGACAACAACTTCTTTTCCATTTTTATTAAGCATATATGCTGTTAGAAGGCCAGCTATCCCAGCTCCTATTATAAGAATATCACAGTTTATATTTTTATTTAAAGCATCTCTCTTTTTAAATTTAACCTCGGAATTCCATACACTTTCCATTTGAATCACCTCATATTTAGTATTCCACTTTTTTTGTAATATACACACACTTTTATATGGACAGTGTTAAAAACAATGACTGCATGTGCGATTGAGATAACATATAAATAACTTATATATACATGTTCTAAACATGTTGAAAGTTTAATAGTATAAATATTAATAGTAAGTATTTAGTTATATTGATTATATGAAGATTTTATATTTAAAATATAACGAATTTTTGGGGGGATAAATATTTATGGAGGATAGTGCATTTAAAAGTCGATTATTTGAAGATGTTCTTAATGGCAAAACACCTAAGAGAGTTCCAGAAGCTTGTGGTGTAAATACGTGTGCGGTTTTAGAACTTGCAGGTTATAATTTACGGCAAGCTCAATACGGCTATTCAAAAATTTTAGATGCAACAGATAGAATAAATGCAAAATATAATACTGATACTCTTATTGGGACATGGCCTTCAATGCCATACGTAACTAAAACTATTGGCAGTAGGACGAATATCATGGGTTCTGATGGATTTATGCAGCACCCTAATCTACGTATAATGGAAGACGATGAATATGATGAATTGATAGAAAATCCTTTGAAATATATATGGGATAAGCAAATACCGAGAGCTTTTAGGGAGTTTTCAAAACCCTGGCCATATAATGCATTTGCCCTATTGAAATCGTTTTTGTTAGAAAGAGAGATGTCGGATATAATGGGTAAGGCAAACTTTGAGATGGAATTGAAATACAATAAATCAACAACACCAATGATAACGGGAATTTCTCGGGCACCCTTTGATTATCTGGCAGATTATTTTAGATCTTTTACTGGAGCTCTGATTGATATTAGAAGATATCCTGATAAAGTTATTCAAGCAGTGAAAGCTATAAAACCATTAATGGTTCGAGGGGCTTTGGCATCTTGTAGAGGGAAAAATCCAAATAGGAAAGATAATCGTATATTCTTTGCACTGCATATGGCTACATATATGCGTCCCAAAGATTTTGAAAAATTTTGGTGGCCAAGTTTTGAAGAGACGATATGGGATATTTATAACGCAGGATTTGGGATTGTGATTTTTGCAGAAGAAAATTGGATGAGATTATTGGATTATTTTGATAAATTGCCGCCCTTATGTCATATTATGTTTGAATATGGGGATTTGAAGATTATAAAAGAAAAAGTAGGTAAAAAACATATTATATCTGGAATGTATCCTGTTAGTTTATTAAGAAATGGTACAAAAGAAGAAGTTACTTCCAAAGCAAAGGAAGTGCTTGATATAATGGCGCCTGGGGGACATTATATTTTTGATTTTGATAAATCTGTTTTGAGAGCTGAACAGATCAACTGGGACAATTTTAAATGCTTGATTGACTGTGTAAAAAAGTATGGTGAATATTAGGAGGTAAAATTTGAATATGTCAAGTGCAATGGATGATATTAAGAAAAAAAATAGAATTAACTGTGAATATTTTTTAACTCCAGAGGATGTTATAGAAAAGTATGATATTGATGCAGAAACTATTGAAGATGTAAGAGAATCTTTTGAAATGGTTGAAGATATGCTTTTGTATTTCACATTGACTACGCTTAGTAATTAATGGTGAGCTAATATGACGGATGCTAAAAAGTTGTAAGAAGAAAAGATTCAGCTGTTGTGATTATAATTATTATTTTTTAGAGAGGAAGGTGTAAGTATGATAATTATTGGTGAGAAAATTAATGGTGCGATTCCTTCGGTTAAGAAGGCGATTGAAGAACGTAACGGTGATTTTATAAAGAGTATAGCAAAGGCTCAAGCAGAAGCAGGTGCTGATTTTATTGATTGTGCACCAAGTACTCAAGTAGATAAAGAATATGATGCTATGGTATGGCTTATTGGACTTATTCAAGAGGTTACCGATGTTCCTGTTTGTATAGACAGTCCCAATGTACTTCTTCTTAAACGTATTTTTGAAGAAGGTCATGTTAAGCATCCTGGAATGATTAATTCAGTAAATGAAGAAGGCATGAAGTGTGAAATCATATTTCCATTAATTGCTGGAACTGATTGGCAAATTATAGGTCTGACATGTGACAAAGATGGTATTCCTATGGATTCAGATAAAAAAATTGACATTGCAAAAAGCATTATTAATAAAGCACATAAATATGGTGTAAAACTTTCAAATCTACACATAGATCCATGTGTAATGGCTCTTGCTGCAGTCCCGGATTCCATGACCGATTTTGAAAAGTGTATTATCAAAATTCATGAATATGCTACAGAAGTAAAAGTAACAGGTGCAATTTCAAATATCAGTTTTCAGATGCCGAGAAGGAAATATATAAATGTAAGTTGTATGTCATTAGCTGTACATGCTGGACTCAATTCTGCAATACTGAATCCATGTGATCAAGATATGGCAGCTGCTATATATGCGGCAGAAGCACTTTGCGAAGTTGATAAAGGCGGACGCAAATATAATAGGGCCCATAGAAAGGGAGTATTTTAATAAATCACATTTTAAATGATTGTGAAGTTAAAAATTAAATAGGTAAAATAAAAATAAATGTATTAAAAGGAAAGAGGGAAATTATTATGAATTTTGAAGAACTCAAAAATGCTATGGCTGATCTGGAAGAAGAATCTGTCATGAAGATGATGAACGAGTTTATGAAAGACGGCGGTAAGGATGCTGGCGAAGCATTGAAAGCTTGTCAGGAAGGTATGGAAATTATAGGGGATCGTTTCGAGAATGGAGATTATTTTGTTGGAGATCTTATTTTTGCTGGCGAAATAATGACAGAAGCCATGGATATTATTAAGCCTGCACTAGCTGTTAAAAGTGCCGGGAAATCGGCAGGGCGTATGATTTTTTGCACCGTAAAGGGCGACATTCACGATATTGGAAAAAACATTGTAAAGGCTATGTTAGAAGCAGCAGGTTTTGAAGTGCTGGATCTGGGCGTAGATGTTCCACCTGAAAAGATAGTGCAGACGGCAAAAAAGCAAAACATTAATATCATTGCACTGTCGGGAGTTCTTACTCTTGCTCTTGACTCCATGAAGAATACAGTGGAAGCATTTAAAGTAGCTGATATGCGCGATAAGATCAAGATAATAATAGGTGGAAACCCTGTTAGTGAAGATGCTTGTAAATTAATAGGTGCTGATGAATGGGCATATAGTCCACAGAAAACGATAAATGTCTGTAAGGAATGGGCTTCAGTGTGATTATTATAGTTGATGAGAGGAAGAGATCGATACAGAAGATGATTTAAGCTATAAAAAATTGTTGCGTAAGAAAAAACTCATTGAGGAAATATGTTAGCATTAAAGTTCAGAATATATTAAATTTAGTGAATTTTTGACATTATTCAAAAATTTTTATTGAGTGGTCTTTGTACTTTGAACTTTAAAATATAAGGGGATTAGATTATGGATTATAAATTGTTAACACAAGCAGTAGGGGATTTGGATGAAGACAAAGTTTTTGGAAAGAAGCTTGCGAACATGTTAGAGCTGATGCCTTCACCACAAATGCTGCAGAAGGTGTAAAAATTTGTCAAGAGTGGGTGGAATGATATAACACATATGAAAGGTAGTGAATATAAATGAGCGCTAGTATTAACAGGACGAAGGCTATAATTTCCATAATGGCTGTAGCATTCTTGATGATGGGTGTTGGGGCAACTTCTCCAGCACTTGCAAGTATTGGACGTGCTTTTCCTGATATAACTTCTACATTGATTATGTTAATTGCTACACTTCCGCCATTAGTTTTAGTTCCATTTTCAATTTTGACTGGCAAATTAGCTGGAGATAAAGTAAAATATAGGACACTTGCGGTTATAGGTGTAATTTTTTTTGTAATAGGTGGTACAGTGCCATATTTTCTAAGTGATTTTACAGTTATTCTGTTTATGAGAGCTTTATTGGGAGTTGGACTGGGATTTATTACACCTTTGAGCGGAGCTCTTGTTATGAATCTTTTTAGTGGTCATGAGAGAGAAAATCTGATGGGAATTTCAAATCTCATTGCTAGTGTAGGTGGAATAGTATTTCAAATAGTAGGTGGGCTGCTTTGTGCCATTAATTGGAGAGATACATTTCTCATTTATCTCATAGGAGTTGCGGTTTTAATTATAGTTGTATTGATGTTACCAGAACCTTCAATATCACAGGGAAAAGAATCGGGTAATGCTCCAGAAAAAGTAAAAATGAATATCGTAGTTTATATGTGGGCTGTATTTTATCTTATATTCATACTTCTAACCTATCCAATGTTAACGGGAATATCTGGGCTGATACTTAAAAATAACTATGGAACTGCAGCAACTGCTGGGGTTACGCTTACAATGTGGACGGTTGGAAGCATGATTGGAGGTGCAATTTTTGGAAAAGTAGTTCAGACCGTCAGCAGGTATGTAATTACTTTGTCATTAGTTTTTTGTGCAATAGGATACGTATTTATAATAATAGGAATAGGCGGAGGCTTAATGTTTTTTAATATAGGTACAACTGTATTTGGAGTTGGTGCTGGATTGATAGCTCCTGGGGTTATGTATTATGCAGGTCTTGCAGTTCGGCCTGCTGGGAGAGCAATGGTTATGGGATTAGTAATGGCGTTTATGAATTTAGGTGGTTTTTTATCGGCATTTTTCTTTTCATTTGTGGAGTCTTTGTTTCATATAACAGCCGACAACTTTCCTTTTGCTTTTGGAGCAGTATGCTTTATAGCCTTTGCAGTGATATATGGAATTTTTGTTATAAGCCAGTCTAAGAAAAAAAAGTATGTTAGTGTATAAAAAAATATAAATTAGGAATAAAATTGTAAAGGATGGGTGAGTAATATATGACAGATGTTAAAAGATTGCAAGAAGAGAGAATTAAGTTGTTTCACGATGTATATGACAATAAGATACCTGAGAGAGTGCCCTTGAATATTTCCATTCCATTTGAGCCGACGGCGCAATTTGGAGGAATAGGTTTGATGGAGGCACAGTGGAACTCACCTGTAACCGAGGGGGCAATAGATAAGCTCTGTCAGACACTGTATTCCGATGTATGTCCCTGCGGTGGAAGTATGAGGTATCCGTCTTTTTATCAAGTACTTGAATCACAGTCTTTTGTGATGGGTTCCAATGGATTTATACAGCATCCTGAAGTTGTAGGCATGCTACCTGATGATTATGATTATCTCATAGAAAAACCCTATGATTGTATAATTGAAAGGGTTATACCAAGGCAATATAAAGCGCTTGGCGGGAATCCCATGAGTACAGCAATAAATTTTGCCAAGAGCTTTGTATTGTATAATAATGATTTTGGTGAATTAGGAGCAATTCTCAATAAGATGATTGAAAAATATGGGTATTATCCAGGTATGCCTTTTGGAGAAGGAGGTTTTACTGAAGCCCCCTTTGATTTTCTGGCGGATCAGTTGAGAAGTTTTAAAGGCATAAGCGTGGATATACGAAGAAGGCCGGAAAAAGTAGCAGAAGCTTGTGAAGCGCTTTATCCAATAGTACTGAAAAAGGGCATGCCTTCAAAAGCATCGAATTATAAATCAATTGGGATGCCTCTTCATATGCCTACATTTATGCGAGAAAAAGACTTTGCAAAGTTGTGGTGGCCGAGTTTCAAGAAACTTCTTGATGAATATGCGTCCATGGGAATTCATTGTTCTATATTCTGTGAAGATGATTGGACTAGATACCTTGATTATCTCTATGAATTGCCTACAGATACAGTGATGATGTTTGAATACGGTGACATTAGAAAAATCAAGGATAAATTGGGCAAAAAGCATATAATAACAGGGCTATATCCGATGACTATGCTATTGACTCATACTAAGCAGAAATGTATAGATAAGGCTAAGGAGATAATAGATGTGCTTGCTCCAGGAGGAAAATACATGTTTGGAATGGATAAACAACCGTTATCGCTAAGTGACATAAATATGGAGAACTTTTGTGCAGTGACGGAATATATTCGTGATAATGCAAATTATCAGAATGCAGGGGAAACGGCTGGAATGCAATTTAACAAGAATGATTACAGTGCACTGCCTTCAAGAAAGATTGAAAGCAAATATTACAGTACCTGGGAGCAGTATAAGGAAAACTATCCGGAGGTTTCTGAATTTGGGAAAGACAAACTTCAGAAATTTGAAGAGGCAATATTTCAGTATCTCGTTTATTTGTTGGTATAAGAAATGTATCAATTTTTAGATACTTTTCTTAGTGTAAAATTACTGTAGTATAATTTAGAACAAAAAATAGAAAAAGAGATTTCCTTTTGGTAATATATTAATTGAGTAAAAAAATATACTAAAGGGAGATCTCTTATGGGTAATAGATAGTATTATAAATGAAATAGACGGATGCATTAGTATTTTAACAAGAGAATCATTGAATATAGACGAGATATTAAGTGTTGATGGAGGGTAAAATGGATAATCTCGGGGAATTAAAAAAACTGATTGTAAAATATATAGAGCAGCTGGATGAGGAAAAAGCAGTAAATTTGACCAATAAAGCCTTGAATAAGGGAATGGATCCTATAACCTTGGTGGAAACTGTAAATATGGGCATGGAGAGAGTTGGGAAATTATACGAAAATAAAGATTACTATATAGCGGATTTAATACTTTCAGGACTTATTTTCAGAAAGATCTTAGAACTGGATAAGATGAAGAAGTATTTTCTTCAAAATAAGGATAAGGGATTGGGAAAAGTAGTTTTAGGGACGGTAAAAGGTGATATTCATGATATTGGAAAGGATATTTTTAAAGGTATGCTGGAAGCTAATGGATTTGAGGTAATCGATTTAGGTGTAGA
>NZ_FXYI02000160.1:0-8416 GCF_900184915.1 Clostridium sp. HV4-5-A1G
TACGATATCTAGTAATGTCTCGTGGGCTCTGATATTTTTATAAGAGACAGATATACTTTATATTTTATCAATTTAACTTTAAAGTCATGTAAAAAGGATAGTTGGAAATTCATGAGAAAGAATAATAAAAATTTTGTTAAATCTATAATATTTGCCATCTTGGTTTTATTTATCATAATCGTATTGTTTGTTTATAAAGATAAATTATGTAATATAAATGTATATAGGATCAGGAGTTATATACAGAGTTACGGGGAATTCTCTGCTGTTGTCTTTATTGTCATGTATACGTTGAGGCCACTGCTTATTATATTTCCAGCATCCCTTATGTCCATTGTTGCAGGGAATATATTTAATTCTCATATAGCGGTTTTACTGAGCATGATTGGATGTTTTGGATCAGCTACTGTAGCTTTTTTCTTATCCAGATATTTAGGGCGTTCTTTTGTAGACAAGATATTAAAAGGAAAAGCTTTAGTATTGGACAAAAATATAGAAAAATATGGATTTAAAGTTATGACCATAATGAGATTGTCTTTTGTGTTTCCCTATGATCCATTGAGTTATGCAGCAGGGCTTACAAAGATGAAGTACAGTGATTTTATTTTTGGCACATTAATAGGAACTTTGCCGGAAATGGTTACCTATTCATTGATGGGAAAAAATCTAGAGGATCCCTTTTCTATTAAGTTCATATTACCCATAATGATTTTATGTATTATAGCCTTTTGCTCTTTATATGTACATAGGAGAATATCTAAAAATACCAATAATTTATAAGCAACATAATCTTTGATTTAGGACATAATATTCTATGTAATCTAAATTTAAAGGAGTGTTTGTAAATGAAAGTTAAGGATATAATGACTAAATCTGTAATTAGCCTGAAAGCTGACGATACCATAGAGAGGGCAGCTGAGATTATGGAACAGAATAATATAGGAGCTGTTCCAGTATGTGATGGGGATAGAGTTATAGGAATTATAACAGATAGAGATATTGCAATAAGATCGGCAGTTAAGGGTGAGAGCTATAATTCTAAGACAGTAAGGGATATAATGTCTTCAAACCCTGTAACAAGTTCTCCAGACATGGATTTGAGAGATGTTTCTAGGGTAATGAGTGAAAGACAGGTAAGAAGAATTCCTGTAGTGGAAAATGAACATCTTGTGGGTATGGTGTCATTGGGTGATTTGGCTACTAACTCCAAGTCCAATGAACAGGCAGGAGATGCATTGAGTAATATATCTAAGCCAGGCATATCCTAAAAATAGAATTTAATAATTTATGAATAAATCCACAGGAATTACCAGTAATCTTGTGGATTTATTACTTTAGGTGATATAATATCAGGTGATGTAAATAAAAATTTAAATTTTTAATTCAATATAATTGAATCAATAGCGCATATTTTATTAAGTTTGTGTAATAGGAGAGTTCAGTATGAATAAAGTAAAATTTATTTATAATCCATATTCGGGAGAGAACACTATAGTGTCGGGTATAGATACAGTGATTAAAATACATCAAAAATATGGATATGAAATAGTTCCATTTAGAATTAGCCCTGGTGTTAATATGGAAGAGGCTTTTAAGGGGTTAGATGAAACTTATAACTACATATTAGTGGCAGGTGGAGATGGAACGGTGGATACTGCTGTAAACCATATGAAAAGGTTAAATATAGATATACCTATAGCTATTCTTCCGGTGGGTACAGCTAATGATTTTGCAAAATTTATAGGAATACCTGAAAATGTAGGAAGGGCTTGTGAGCAGATAATAAATAGTGAACCTAGAAGTTTGGATTTGGGTAAAGTAAATGACAAATATTTTATAAATGTGGCAAGTACGGGGTTATTTACGGATGTTTCCCAAAAGACCGATGTGAATTTAAAAAATACCATAGGGAAATTGGCTTATTATGTTAAAGGCTTGGAGCAGCTCCATAATTTAAGAAAGCTTAAAATAAAGGTGAAATCTGAAACTGCATTTTTTGATGGAGATATGTACTTGATGATGGTGTTTAACGGACAGACTGCTGGAAATCTAAATCTTGCTTATAAAGCCAGAATAGATGATGGACTATTGGATGTCATAATAATTAAGGCGGGAGTGATAAAAGACACGATTACGCTTTTTATAAAAATGCTGAGAGGAGATCATTTAGAAAATACTGCAGGCCTTATATATTTTAAATCAGATAAAATAGAAGTGGACTGCAATGAAGATATAGTCACCGATATAGACGGTGAAAGGGGTCCTGATTTTCCTCTTACAATAGAATGTATAAAAGGCGGGATAGAGGTTTTAGGGGTAAACATGAATTCAAAATATGGAGAGAGTATATAATTTTTGTTTAAAATAGTAATATAAGATAGGCAATATTAATAAATATAAACTAGAGTGCTGTTAAGAGAAGGAGAATATATGACGTTTTATATTTGTCTATTACCTATTATGTTTATAATGATTATACAGGGCTTTGCCTGGATTAAATTTTTGCCAAATAAGGTAAAAATAATAACACTTTTTATTTTAATAGCCATGCTATTTAGATATATTTGTATTCTTATTTTATTTTTGGCAGACAACATAAAATATCTTTATATGCTTAAAATACCCTTTTTCTTAAATCTAATTGCCGTTCCCCTGATAGCTTTTACTGCTATGTATATTTTTATGAGAAAGGACAATATCAAATTTTATTATATATTTGTAATATCTGCTGTACTATGTGTATTATATGGTTTTATAATGCATAATTATGAAGTTATATTGAAAAATGCACAGCAGTATCCTGCTGTGTTAGGATATACTATGACTTTTTCTAAGGGTTCATACATATTTTGGCCATATATAGTATTTAATACTCTGGTGATATTCTTTGTACTGGGATTTATGGGTAAAAATAATCCGAATAAATTTGGTATATACATTATAGTATTGGCGGCATGTATAACTTCAGTAGAACTAATAGCCTGGCTCCTGGATGTAAAAGTATTAGTGCAGCCAGTGCTGGGTGATGTAAGCTGGACTGCTGTATGGATTTATGTTTTAAACAAAGTGAGGAAAAATCACTATTCAAATATCAAATCCGGTTGATTTTCAACTTTGTACTTTAAATTAGCCTTGGAAGTGTTTATGTAAATGCTTTTTCCTGGGTGGATTCTTGGAAATCAAGCAGTGAGGATCGCTTCCTATTAAGTCATCACGGCCGGCGGAAATCAGAGCTTCTTTTACCAGTTTGTAGTTTTGGGGAAGGGAAAATTGTAAAAGAGCTCTCTGCATATTTTTTTCTCTTTGTTTTTTTGGAATATAAACTTTTTGACCGGTTATAGGGTTAATGCCTGTATAGTACATAGTTGTAGACAAGCTTCCTGGTGTAGGATAGAAATCCTGAACCTGTTCAGGAGTATAACCCATTTTTTTAATATACAGGGCCAATTCTACAGCTGAATTTAAATCGCTTCCAGGATGGCTGGACATTAAATAAGGCACAAGGTACTGTTTTTTACCTAGTTTTTTGTTTATTTCAAAATATTTTTTTACAAATCTGTTGTATACGTCCATTTTAGGCTTACCCATTTGTGCCAATACTTTGTCGCTTATATGTTCAGGGGCTACCTTCAACTGGCCGCTTATATGATATTTGCACAGCTCTATGAAAAAGTCTGTATTTTTGTCATTTATCAGGTAGTCATATCGTATTCCAGAGCGTATGAATACCTTTTTTATTCCTGGTATTTTTCTTATTTTTTTCAATAAACTCAAATATTCACTGTGATCTATAATGAGGTTTTTACAGGGAAGGGGAAATAGGCACTGTTTGTTTTTACATACTCCTGTTTTTTCTTGAATTCTACAGGCTTTATGTCTAAAATTTGCAGTAGGTCCCCCTACGTCGTGTATATAGCCTTTAAAGTCGTCCAGTGTAGTCAGAAGTTTTGCTTCGCCGACTATGGAGTTTTCACTTCTACTCTGAACGGTTCTTCCTTGATGGAAAGTCAGGGCACAAAAGGAACATCCGCCATAGCATCCCCTGTGGCTGGTAATGGAAAAACGTACTTCCTTTATTGCAGGTATGCCTCCTGCTTTTTCATATACTGGATGATAAGTTCTGGTATAAGGAAGGTTGTATATTATATCCATTTCTTCTTCTGTCAATGGATACTGAGGGGGATTTTGGATAATGTAGTGATCTCCATGTTTCTGTACCAGTGTTTTTCCCCTTATGGCGTCCTGTTCTAAATATTCCAGTTTGAAGCTATCTCCATAGGATTTTTTATCTTTCAGCACTTCCTCAAAGGAAGGTACTTCTATATATTTCCCTAAATGGTTTTTGTCCTTAGAGCAATATACAGTTCCTCTTATATCTGTGATACTTTGGATATCCATGCCGTATTTTAGCAGGTTTGCTATCTGTACTATGGATTTTTCTCCCATGCCGTATACAAGCAGATCGGATTTGGAATCCAGAAGAATACTTCTTCTTATCTTGTCACTCCAGTAGTCATAATGGGCAAATCTTCTCAGGCTGGCCTCTATACCACCTATTATTATGGGAACGTCTTTATAGGATTCTTTTACCCTGTTACAATATACTATTACAGCTCTATCGGGCCTATATCCGGGTTTCCCCCCTGGTGAGTACAGATCTTCATGTCTTCTTTTCATGGAAGAAGTATAATGATTGACCATGGAGTCCATATTTCCAGAGTTAATTAAAAATGCCAGTTTAGGTCTGCCTAATCTTTTAAAATCATTTGTATTTTTCCAATTTGGCTGGGCTATTATACCTACTGTGAATCCCTCCCTTTCTAAAATCCTGGATATTATGGCAGTTCCGAAGGAAGGGTGATCTACATAAGCATCTCCAGTTATAAATATAAAGTCAAGTTGGTTTATATTATTTATTTCCATATCTTTTTTGCATATTGGTAGAAAATTTTTATTTAATCTCAATTTAAATTCTCCATTCTGTTTTTTTGTTGCTTTTATTATAACATATAGAGTAATAACCTATAGGGCAGCTGATGGCTAATAGTGAAAAGTATGTGTACCAAAATAAATGTGTAGTATATAATATAAATAGATGGGAAAAGATTTAGATAAAAGAGAACATGATATTTAAAATTATATTGAGCAAAATAAGGGAAAAGTGTATTAATAAGTGAATAGTAAATAAATATTGATAAATTTAGCATTTACTTATTGCATTTTGGCAAATTTGTAATATAATTATAGTGTAAATGATAATATCATATGTTTGCAATTTGTTATGTTAGGTGAGGCTCCTATATAGACATATGCTGATGCCCGGAAACATCGAGAGATGCCAATGGGTCAACAGATATTACCGGATTAAGGTTTTATCTAATGCAGCTGGATTGGTTTAGTCTAAAGCTATATAGTGCTAAAACTCAGACGATTAGAAAGTTTTAGTTTGTGAGGAGAGCCTTGGAGGCTCTTTTTAATTTTTTAATTTAGGTGGTGTAGTTAAATGGAAAACGGACCTTATGGAGGTCGGTGTGACTTATTACAAAATTTAATAAGTGCCTACGGGGAGGTATTTAAATAGATTCCTAAACTTTGATGTGCGTTGTACAGTTGTTGTTTTTAAATATTTCTCCGTAAGTCAAAGGAGGAATATTTATGCAAAAGTTAACCAGTTTCTTTTTGAGTAAAATTCTTTATAAGAAAGTGTATGATGAATTCAATGAGTATGTGGGAAAGCTTGTGGACATATATGTATCCACTGATCATGGCATGCCAAGAGCTATAGGATATAAGATAAAGAATGGTACGGAAGTTTCCAATTGTGAATGTAAAAATATAAATTTTTATGAAGATAATAATAGGGTAATAATTAGAGGAGAAGGTATAAGAGGAATAATACTTCAGAGTTATTCATACCTTTTGTCAAAGCATCTTCTAGATAAACAGATTGTAGATATAAATGGAAAAAAGTTAGTTAGGGTCAATGATCTCAGAATTGCAAAAATAGCTGGTGAGTACAGGGTTGTAGCTGTTGATACAGGTACCTTGGCCTTGGGAAGAAGATTTGGCGTGGAACATATTATAAAGAAGTTTTATGATATATTCAATAAGAAACCAGAGGACAGCCTTATAATGTGGGATAATGTGGAGTCTTTAGAAATGGTGAATAATAATTTAAAGCTTTCAGTTCCATATAAGAAATTATCAAAACTTCATCCTGCAGATTTGGCAGATATATTAGAGGATATGGATGTGAATTATAGAAAAAAAGTATTTGAAAGTTTAGATCAAGATCTGGCGGCAGATACACTGGAGGAAATAGAACCCAAAATACAGGCGAACATTCTGGAAAATTTGAGTCAGTCTAAAAGAGACGAAGTACTGTTTAATATGCCAAAAGATGAAATTGCAGATATCTTGGACGAGGTTGATGAAGACACTGCAGAAAGGATGCTTTTGAATATGAAAAAAGGAGATGCTGAGGAAGTAAGAACTCTTATGGATTATAATGAAGAGACAGTGGGAAGTATAATGAAAAAGGATTTTATTTCATTTAATATAAATATAACTGTCAATGAAACCATTGAGTTATTTAGGGAAATCAATCCAGAGGATGAAGTGTCTTATTATATATATATTATTGATGACAAAGGAAAGCTTCAAGGGGTTGTATCTTTGAAGAGCCTTATATTGTCCAGCGCCGAAACTAAATTGAAAGAGATCATGATAGATGATGTGGTAAGTGTAAGTCATAATGAAAATATAAGTAAGGCCATAGAAAATTGTTCAAAATATGATTTACTTTCCCTTCCCGTGGTAGATGATGAGGAGAAGTTGTGCGGTATAGTGGTCATAAATGATATCGTGGAAGATATATTGATACCGAGCTGGAAAAAGAGATTGAGAAAAGTTGGATAAAATTATAAAGCTGTCATTTGACAGCTTTTCTTTATGTATTTTTTATTGTATTTGTGCATAAACTATGTTCACGTAAAAATAAATACAAGTTTAATAAATACTAAAGGAGAGATGATCATATGGGTAAAAAGTCTATGAACTTTAAAATAAAACTTATATTGATACTTGCCATAGTGTTCACATATATATTCACTTCTCTGTTTTTACTTCCTTATGATAATGCTGTAAAAGCCATAGCTTATTCCTATGGATCCAAGGGCAATGTGGTAAGTCAGATACAGACAAAACTTAAAAACTGGGGCTATTATAATGGAAGTGTAGATGGGGCATATGGATATCAGACTTATACTGCTGTAAAATATTTTCAATCAAAGAATGGATTGACTCCTGATGGTATAGTAGGAGATGCTACATTGGCTGCTTTGGGTATAAATACTTCAAGTGGCGGCACTGCATCTGGCAGCAACAATCAGAATGTCATGCTTATAGCCCGTTTGATAAATGGAGAGGCAAGGGGAGAACCCTATGAAGGACAAGTAGCTGTAGGAGCTGTAATACTAAATAGGACCAGGGATCCTAGATTCCCTTCTACAGTACCAGGAGTCATATATCAGCCGGGAGCTTTTACTGCCATAGTGGACGGTCAGATTCATGCTAACATGGAACAGAATTCCATAAATGCAGCTCGAGACGCACTAAATGGTTGGGATCCTTCTGATGGGGCCATATATTATTTTAATCCTGCAACGGCAACGAGTTCATGGATATGGTCAAGACCTCTTATAAAAATTATAGGTAAACATAGATTCTGCAGATAGAATAGTGTTAAATCTATAAAAATATATAGTCAATATATATAAAATTTCGACATAGAATTTCAATAAAAACTGTTAATAAATAGAATAAAAGTATATTTATACTTTTACCTGTGGAGTTGAGAGATTTTTATTGTCATATATAAGGGATAATTTATAATCCATCTAATCATGAACTGACACATTTTTTTGTGGGCATGTGCTAATATATGTGTAAGTCAATAATATTAGCTAATAATTACAGGGGGAAAATGTTTATGATAGTTGAGAATTTTAGCCTTAGTAAAATAATAGGAGATAAAAAATATGTGTATCTTTACAGATTGTTAAAGGAAAAGGTTGCCATTACCTACAAAAATGAGGTTATACAGGTTCAATCCTATGGAATTGAAGTGGAAAGACAGGATATACTGGAAAACAAACTGGTAAATGTACAAAGGGAGTGTATTAAAAATATAAGCCCTGAGAGATATAAAGTACATAATTTACTGAAGTTGTTATATGACAACCAGGTGTCACCCATACATTTAGTTGATGTACTCGGAGATTATGTAGATGAATATATTTTGGACTTTGACAAACAGATAAATTATATAGCTTATTAGAAAGGAGGAGAAATCCTCTTTTTTTATATAAATTTAATTTATTATTTACTGCATTGAAAAACAAATATAATATAATAA
>NZ_FXYI02000161.1:0-8405 GCF_900184915.1 Clostridium sp. HV4-5-A1G
CACGTTTTTTTTTTCAAGCAGAAGACTGCATACGATATCTAGTACGGTCTATTGGGCTCGGAGATGTTTATAATAGACAGGAATTATGATAAGATTTTGAATAAAAAATTAACTAAATATGAAAATCATTGAGATATCCTGTGTTATAGCTAATATAGAAATTAAAAAGAAATAAATAATTGAGTCTTATTATTAGTGAATAATTAATCAATATATTGCCAAAATTATAACAATTGAAAGTTTTTATTGACATTGTATTCAAACAGTAATATCATATATCATAAAGACGTCAAATATTTAAGAAGTGATTTTTGATGTAGATAGAACTGTTGATGCATCACATAAACATAAAGGTTTCAGCAAACTTGTTTTTACTGGTTTTACCGAGGTGGGTTATGAAGTTGCAAGAGAAACTGCAAATAAATTGATACCTGCAGCTCTTGAGTTGCTAAGAATATATTTATAAATATATCTAAAAATAAATTGGGAATGTATTGATATGGAGGGCGTAGTTTTATTTACTTGAAATAAAAATTAAATTATAGTATTGATAAGGAGGAATTAGAAAATGGAAAGATTCACAATACCGAGAGATGTTTACTTTGGTAAAAATTCTTTAGAACATTTAAAAGATCTGGAGGGCCATAGAGCTGTAATTGTCGTAGGTGGAGGCTCCATGAAAAGGTTTGGATTTCTGGATAGAGTTGAATCCTATTTAAAAGATGCCAATATTGAGTTCAAGCTAATTGAGGGAATTAAACCGGATCCATCTGTTGAGTCCGTTATGGAAGGTGCCAAAATTATGAGGGAATATGGGCCTGATTGGATAATAGCAATGGGCGGAGGTTCGCCTATTGATGCAGCCAAGGCCATGTGGGTGTTTTATGAATATCCCGACTTTACATTTGAAGAGGCAGTAGTTCCTTTTGGAATACCTAAGCTGAGGAAAAAGGCAAAATTTATAGCCATACCTTCTACCAGCGGAACGGCTACCGAAGTGACCTCTTTTGCTGTGATAACTGATTACAAGACGCAGATAAAATACCCTATGGCGGATTTTAATTTAACTCCTGATATAGCTATAATAGATCCGGCACTTGCAGAGACCATGCCTAAGAAACTTGTGGCATATACTGGAATGGATGCATTGACCCATGCAATAGAAGCTTATGTAGCAAGCTTACATTCTGATTTTTCGGATCCACTTGCACTTCATGCTATAGAGATGATTAACAAATACTTATTGAAATCCTATAAAGGAAATATGGAAGCCAGGGGTCATATGCACATAGCTCAGTGTCTGGCTGGCATGGCGTTTTCGAATGCACTTCTGGGGATAACCCATAGCATGGCCCATAAGACCGGTGCTGTATTTCACATACCACATGGATGTGCCAATGCCATATTTCTGCCATATGTGATAGATTTCAATAAGGATGCATGCCCTGAAAGATATGCAGAAATAGCTAGACTTCTTAAACTTTCTGGAGATACTGAGGAGGAACTCACAGATTCCCTTACTGATATGATTAAAAATATGAATAGAAAAATGAATATTCCCCTTACATTAAAGGATTATGGAATAAGCGAAAGTGATTTCAAGGATAATTTGGATAGAATATCTCATAACGCCATGGAAGATGCCTGCACTGGAGCTAACCCTGCAAAGATAACTGAAGAAGAGATGAAAAAGTTGTTCCAGTATATATATGAGGGTAAAAAAGTTGACTTTTAAATGAGTGATTTTATATTTTGAGGAGACCCTACGTAGATTTTATACAATATAAACATAGATAGCTACTATATTATGTGGTGGATATCTATGTTTATTTTTTTTAATAACTTTTATTGGTCAACGTATCTAGATTTGGAATAAAATATTCGTTACACAAAATGTTGACTAATAACTCCTGTTCAATACTTGATTGAACAAATTGCGAGGAACGTCTGTGTAAATAACAAGTTTGAACAAATTTGACAATGATCTATAAAAAGTTCGAACATATTTAATTTATTTTTTATATGTATAAAATTTGTAGAGAGATGTATATGAATTAAGCAAAATAAGATATTATGCCTAAAAAAAGGGCTTATAGAAGTTGAACTAGTAAAATATGAGAGCTTAAAAAAATAATTATTATACTAATACTGTAAAGTTACACAAAAAAGTTTATAAATAGTGTATAATAAAAATGTATTCTGATTCTTTAGAATTATATATCCATTATTTAATTTTTTATAGGAGGGATAAGAAATGGAAAACGCAAAAAGAAGGCCATTTGGATTTTATGTATGTTCATTTGCCTTCACATTGGAAAGGTTTTCATTCTATTCGGCAAAATGGCTGCTCACAATATTTGTGGCCACCGCTGTAGCTAGTGGAGGGCTCGGTCTTACCACTGCCGATGCAGCAAAGATGTCTGCAAACCTAGTTGCCTTCACTTATCTTGCCCCATTAATTGGGGGATTTATATCTGACCGTCTAATAGGCGCCAGATACCTTGTTCCAATTGGAATGATTTTGATGGGGGCAGGCTATCTGGTTGGATGGCAGGCTTCAAGTGCCGCCATGATCAACATTATGATTGTTTTGGTATCTATTGGCACCGGATTGTTCAAGTGCCAGACCAACGCTATTACAGGAAGACTATTTAATGACCCAAAACAGCTGGATTCCGCATTTTCTATTCAATATTCTTTTGTCAACATTGGCTCTTTTATCGGTACTACAATTATAGGTGTACTTGCAGGAAGTAAAGGTTATACTTTTTGTTTCCTGATTTGTGCCATAATGATGTTTCTTGATGCTGTCTGGTTTATTTTCGGGTGGAGATTCCTGGGGGAAGCAGGCAAAAGGCCGTTCAAAGTTGATGAACGTAAAGAGAAAAAGGAAAATAAACCTGCAGAAGAGAAGAAACCTCTTACAACAATAGAAAAGAAAAGAGTGGCTGCCATAATTCTGGTATCTTTCTTTTCTGTAATATTCTGGGTATTCTGGTATCTGGCGTATATGCCTGTATACTTCTACTGGGGCGGAGACCATGCAGCTGCCAACTGGATGATAGGTAGTTTCCAGGTTCCAACATCTTGGTTCGATTCATTAAATGGATTGATGTGTATCACGCTGGGGCCGGTTCTTGCTGGATTGTGGGCAAAATTAGCCAGAAGACCTCAAGGGGATTTGAGCATGTTCAAGAAAACTGCTTTGGGAATGTTGTTATTGGGATTATCCTATGTAATATTTGCAATGGCTGATGTTACAAGAGGAGGACATCTTGCATCGCTTGGGTGGATTGTTGCATTTGGTGTTGTATTGTCTTTTGGTGAAATGGTATTTTCACCGCTGGGAAACTCATTCATCAGTAAATTTTCTCCACCTAGATTATTATCCAGTATGATGAGTGTTTGGGTACTTGCTGTGTTCTTTGCAGCAAAATCTTATGGATGGATATATGAATTTACATTGAAATTTAAATTTGCTCCCACATACTTCATAATTGCAGCTATTGCTATTACAGCTGGTATTATTCTTTGGTCATTAGATAAAAAATTGAACAGTCTGGTTATAAAAGACGAGGAATCAAGTAATCAGGTTAGCTAATGAATTAATTATTGGAAGGCAATAATATGAATGCAAAAAGAGTGAACAGAACACTGAAATCAATGAAGTATCGTCAATGCAAATAGATTGTAAGGAGGTTATTTATGAAGATTACTGAAGGCTATATGCCCTATTTAGAATATAAAACTTATTATCGTATAGTAGGTGAATGTACAGGAAATAAAAAACCGCTGCTTTTATTGCACGGCGGTCCCGGCTCCACTCATAATTACTTTGAAATGCTCGACAAGTTGGCAGAAGATGGGCGTGCAATTATCATGTATGACCAGCTGGGATGCGGATTGTCTGCAACACCCTCACGCCCTGATTTGTGGTGTGCAAAGACATGGATTGAAGAATTAATCCAACTGCGTAAGTACTTATCCCTAGATGAAATCCATTTATTAGGACAATCTTGGGGTGGAATGCAGGCAATTCAATATGCTTGTGAATACAAACCGAAGGGAATTAAAAGTTATATACTATCCAGCACTCTACCATCTGCCTCATTGTGGGAAAAAGAACAGCGTAGAAGGGTCACGTATCTTCCACAAAAAATGCAGGATGCTATTGCAGAAGCAGAAGAATCCGGCGATTATTCATCAAAGGAGTATAAGGATGCAGAAGCAGAATTCATGCGACGTTACTGTGCAGATCCAGTAGGTCCGGATTCACCAGAGTGTTTAAAGCGTCCAAAAGTTACCGGGACAGAGTCTTATATAACTGCATGGGGACAAAATGAATTCACTCCAACAGGTACATTAAAAGACTTTGATTTTATGGAACAAATTGAAGATATTCAAGAGCCTTGCTTAATTATCAGCGGTCTTCTTGATCTCTGCTCTCCACTTATTGCAAAGACGATGTATGATAAGATTCCGAATTCAAAGTGGGAATTATTTGAATTCAGCCGTCATATGCCCTTTGTAGAAGAGAATGAGAAATATATAAAAGTGCTTAACAGATGGCTGAATGAGAATGATTAATTTTCTATTACAGTGAGATAACTGTTGTGATATAATTGTAATCTTTTAGCAGCAAAAACTTTTCTAGTTTTTGCTGCTAATGTTAAATGATTTTATAATGAATCAATCTACTTTGACAGCAAATTATAAAATGAAAGGGAGTAATAAACATGAGTGGAAACAAAAAAGAAGTGATTTCAAAACTTAGGGTACTTATGAAAGAAAATGGATTAGATGCTTATATCATTCCATCTTCAGATAATCATCAAAGTGAGTATGTAGGAGAATTTTTTAAGGCAAGGGCCTATGTATCAGGGTTTACGGGCGATGCTGGAACAGTTGTCATTACAAGGGATGAAGCAGGACTTTGGACTGATGGAAGGTTTTTTCTGCAAGCTGAGTATCAACTTAAAGGTAGTGGAATCAAGCTCTTTAAAATGGGTAATCCAGGCGTGCCTACCGTATTTGAATATTTGGAAGCTGAAATGCCCAATAATGGGAAGCTGGGATTTGATGGCCGTCTTATTCCCGTACAAGAGGGAGAGGAATTGATCCAGAAGCTTGCTGATAAGAATGTATCGGTGGAATATAACTGTGATCTTGTTGGCCAAATATGGGGAAATCGTCCTAAATTGGCAAATGAACCTGTTTTCCTTCTCGAAGAAAAGTATTCTGGTGAAAGCACAGCATCCAAATTGTGCAGACTGAGAAACACAATGAAAGAAGCAGGGGCAAATTACCATGTGATCACAACTTTGGATGATATTGCATGGCTACTTAATATACGTGGAAATGACGTTATGTATTCACCATTGGTTCTCTGCTATGCTGTTGTTTCCATGGAAAAAGTATATTTGTTTATTGAGGAAAGCCGGATTGATGCTAAAGTTAAAGAATCTTTAGATAGAGATAATGTAGTGTTAAAGCCCTACAACGATATTTATGAATATGTCAAGAGCTTTAAGACTGAAGACACGGTGCTTATAGATCCAGATCGTATCAATTATGCACTGTATAAGAATATTCCAGTTCATACTAAAAAAATAAAAGTGGATAATCCTACTGTTCTGTTCAAATCCATTAAAAATTCTGTAGAACTTGCCAATATTGAAAAAGCTCACGTTAAAGACGGAGTTGCTATTACGAAATTCATGCACTGGTTAAAAACAAATATAGGAAAAATAAAAATCACGGAAATCAGTGCTTCTCAAAAATTGGAGGAGTTCAGAAAAATGCAGGATAATTACTTGTGGCAAAGTTTTGAACCGATTTGTGCTTTTAAGGAGCATGCAGCTATGATGCACTATACTTCTACATCTGAAACGGATGTAGAACTTACAAAAGGATATTTCTTCTTAACGGATACTGGTGGAAACTATCTTGAAGGTTCAACGGATATCACAAGAACATTTGTCCTTGGTGAAGTGAACAAGGAGCTTAAACACCATTTCACAGTCGTAGCCAGAAGTATGATGAATCTGGCGCGTGCTAGATTTTTATATGGATGCAAAGGTTACAATTTAGATGTGTTAGCTAGAGAACCCATCTGGAGTTTAGATATAGATTATAAATGTGGAACTGGCCATGGTGTTGGCTATTTGCTAAATATTCATGAGGCTCCCAGCGGTTTCAGGTGGTATGTTGTACCATCCAAGCATGAAACTCATGTATTGGAGGAAGGTATGGTGATAACTGATGAGCCTGGTATTTATATAGACGGCTCTTATGGCATTCGATTAGAGAATGAACTTATTGTTAGAAAAGGAATTCAAAATGAATTCGGGCAATTCATGTACTTTGATCCTGTAACGTATGCTCCAATTGACTTGGATGCCATAGACCCAGAAGACCTTAGCCGCGATGAGAAGGTGTATTTAAATAGTTATCATAAACTTGTGTATCAGAAGTTAGCACCTTATTTAACTGAGGAAGAGCAATCCTGGTTAAAATTGTATACAAGAGAAGTTTAAAGGATTGGATGATATATAATCTTGTAAAAGATACGAACATATGATAAAATAAATCTACATATTTGGTTATATATGTATGTTTTGTACTGTTGACAATGTATTGAAAAGTATTCAATTAACGAGGAGATGATAGATAAAATGTCTATTATTTTGCTGAGATGAATAAAAAATTATGATTGAAGGGTTAAATATGAAAATATCTGAAATTATGAAGCAAAAAATGAGCTTTTCCTTTGAAGTATTTCCGCCTAAAATGGATCAGCCTATGGATAATCTTTTAGACACCTTAGAACATCTTTATGTTTTTAATCCTGATTTTATTAGTTGTACTTATGGTGCTGGTGGAACAAATGCAGGGCGGAATGTTGAAGTTTGCAGGGCTATTAAAAAAAGTGGAAGGACTATTCCTGTAACTCATTTTACATGTATTGGCAATACAAAAAAAGACATAAAAAAAAGTCTGCAGACGTATTTGGATATGGGCATTGATCACATTTTGGCATTACGCGGTGATTTCCCAAAGGGCTGGGAAGGAACGAGGGGTGATTTTGATTATGCAAATGAATTAGTTGCATTTATTAAGAAAAATTTTCCTGAATTTTGTATTGCTGTAGCAGGTAATCCGGAAAAGCATTTTCAAGCGGACTCTTTTGAAGAGGATATTGCCCATCTTCGCGTGAAGCAGGATGCAGGTGCCGATTATATAATGACTCAATTGTGCCATGATGTAGATCAGTATAAATGGTGGGCTGAGAAAATTCGAAAATCAGGTATTTTACTGCCAATCGATGTGGGGGTAATGCCGGTACTTTCAAAAGATCCTATCATTCGCATGACAGTTTCTAATGGCAGTGCGATTCCAAGAGAATTGGCAGAAATAATTGCAAGATATGGTGATAATCCAGAGGATTTTAAAAAAGCAGGAAAAGAATATACGGTAAAGCAAATTTATAGATTCATAAATGCAGGAATAAACGGACTTCATATTTATTCTCTAAACAGGTGGAAAGACATAACCGACATTTTAGATGAATCTGGTATCCGAAATTTAAATGAACCGTTAGAATAGATATAGAACAATTAGTTATAAACATGTCAATAATATTATTTAAATACGAAAGATTAATGAAGGCCCCATCTTTTTAAGATGAGACCTTTTAACTCATTCAATTTATTTATAAATATGAATCAAGTTGGCGAGAAAATAGTATTGTTTTTTTAATTGTCCTCCATTGTTTTTTCGATACTTGAAATAAAATCACTGGCTTTTATATTTAAACTTTTGCAGATTTTAAAAATTGTGTTTAAAGTAGGATTTCGCTTTTCGCACTCAATCATGCTGATATAAGTTCTGTCAATATTACATTTATGAGCAAGATCCTCTTGAGATAATCCACATTTTATTCTGCGGTTTTTTAAAGTTATAGCAAGTGCATTTTCTAATGTCACGTAAACCACCTCTTAAATATAATTCTAAAAAAAATGTTGCAATTTGTCTGCATACTATAGTCTACAATGAGCGATTTTTATGATATAATTTAGAAGTGTTTTAAATTATAAAATATTAGCGGTTTATTGAAATGCTATGGTGAATGATAAATTTTAATTTGTTATTTATGAGAAAGGTGGGTTGGAAATTACGTGATAGATGATAAAGTAAACGATTTGAGAGAAAGGTTACATAAATTAATTGAAAAAGAAGCGGACTATAATGAAATATTAAGGGCAAGTCAAAAATTAGATAAGTACATAAATCAAGCTACAAAAAGTACAAGCAGTTAAAAAGTTTTCCAGATTAAAAAGGGGGAGCTTTATGGAATAAATATTAATTTAAAAATTACTATAGGATATATGTTCCTGTAGTAATTT
>NZ_FXYI02000162.1:0-8303 GCF_900184915.1 Clostridium sp. HV4-5-A1G
TCAGTGAGGAGTTATTTTATTTTGCAGCAAGAAATATACCGCATTTATGCGGATTACAGCGTTTCGCAAACGCCTATTTTCTCACTGACTAAGAAAGGAGGTGATATTCTATGAAACCATCTTCCTTCAGCAAAGTACCATTTGAAAAACTCAATCATCAGATTCATCAAGATTTTCAGACAACTATTCAATTCCAATTTGACTATATAGTAAGAAAAGTAATGATACGTACTAGAAGTAATTGCTGCCGATCTATTGGTAGACGCAGTAAACATGAATATTTATTTTCAGAAATATCGGAATTGGAATTGAACAAGCTGCAAACCTCTGATTCATATCATTTAAATAGTCAGATTTATGAAATTTTATTACTTAATGTGGAAACAGCTGACTGTCAGATTGTAGAAAGTGAGTGAGATCAATGGTTACAGTTGAACAGAAAAACAAAAAATATAGAGATTATGGTGAAGGTAGTATTTACAGACGAAAAGATTGGAGATAGGTAGCAAAATATAAAGATGAAAACATGACGAAACCACATTATGAATATGGAAAAACAGAAACAGAGGTAAAACGAAAATTAAAGATATTTAAGAAAGCTGTTGCTTACAGTGTAATAGAAAATAAAAAAATTATTCTAAGTAACTATATTGAAAATTGTCTTTTTACATTTAAAATCACAGCTATTGAAAATAGCAACTTTGACAGAATGGAAGAAATATTCAATACACATATTAAAAATGCCTTCGGACATCACCAACTTGGAAATATCAAATCAGTTGAGATACAAAATTTCCTGAATAAGAAAAGTAAGACACTTTCTTATTCGTCAGTAAAAAAGATAAAACAGATATTTGATGAATGTTTTGCACATGCCTATACAAAAAGCAATATTGCAAGGAATCCAATGATTAACGTCATCATTCCGAAAAAAGTCAGTTTAAGGATGAAAAAGAAATGATTATTTTAGAGGATGATGAAGTTAAAAGACTAGAAAAAGTTGCAAAAATGAAAAACAATTAAGGGAAACCATTACTAATACACTTAAATTTGATTATCTTCATGCTGAATACAGGATTACGCCGTGGAGAAATTATAGCACTAAGATGGAAAGATGTTGACTTGAAAAGAAGATTATAACAGTCAACAAGAATATGGTAAGAGTTGTTAATCGCATTCGTAAAGCAAGCGAGAAAAAATATATGTGGCTGTTGAAAGGCACTAAAACTGTAAATGGTAACAGAACAGTTCCATTAAACAGTAAAGCCATAAATGCCATCAAAAACTTAGAAGCTGTGTATAATCTTTTTAATATGAAGTACAAATTTATTGCCCGTACAAGATTTAATAATCCTATTGATAATAATGGTTTTCATGATCTGCTGTCAAGAATGCTTGAAAAAGCAGATATTGATAAGCCTTTAACCATTCATCAACTTAGACATACTTTTGCCAGCAGAGCATTGAAATTGCTCGAAGCAATGTAATATAATTGGTGTCAATCTTGACAGACACCACTAAAAAAGCTAGTATTTAAGCAGCAAAGATAAAAACACAGTTCCGGTTGGTAGTCCGGACGCAGTTTAAACTGTAAGTAACCTGCCTCCTTGGTTGTCCGTTCTTTGCAAGGCAGACATAAAGGAGGAATATCTATGGACAAAACTCTGTCGAAATTAACTGTATTTTTTGAAGAACCATTCTGGGTAGGTGTTTGCGAATGCGAATACAAGGGAAAATATGAAGTTTGTAAAATCACTTTTGGTGCTGAACCCAGAGACTGCGAAATCTATGATTTTGTACTTAAAAACTGGAATAGGTTAAAATTTAGTCCATCCATTGAAGCAATAGGGCCTGATGAAAAGCATACAAACCCCAAACGAATGCAGCGAACACTAAAAAGGCAATTGCAGAAAACAGGCATTGGTACAAAGGCACAGCAGGCACTGAAGCTTCAACGGGAGCAATGCAAAGTTGAACGGAAATCCCGCTCCCGCCAGCAGCGTGAAGCAGAAAAGAAAAGACAATTTGCATTAAGACAGAAAAAGCATAAGGAAAAGCACAGAGGACGATAACACTCTGTGCTTTTTTTATGTTAAAATAAATTTTAGATAGTAAAATAAAATAAGGGAGGGATACTAAACGATGCAGGAATACAACAGCAAAGAAGCTCTAATTTCTGAAATCAGAAAAACGGCCCATATATTCATTAGAGAATTCAATGGTCTTCTGGAAAGTGACAAGGATTTACGTTTCAGTGAAGTAGATAGAACTCCTCAGGAAATAATAGCATATCAGCTTGGATGGACGAATTTAATATTAAAATGGGATCATGATGAACTGGAATGCAAAGAAGTTATCACACCGGCTGCCGGATATAGATGGAATGGCCTGGGTGGTTTGTACCAGGAATTTTACCACAGATATCAGAACCATTCCCTTAAAGAACTGCAAAAAATGTTTGTTGACACAGTTGATCACTTTACTGCCTGGATAAACAAGTTTAGTGATGAAGAATTGTTTTATTCCGGTGGAAGAAAATGGGCCTCATCAACTCCATCATACTAGTTATTTATCTGATATGTTTTGTATTGAGAGTATTTGAATACATGTTTATCCGCACTGATCAGAGTATCTTCGGTGAAGCATTCATACACAAACTGGCTGGTATCCTTGTGCTGGCATTTTCAATACGATATTTTTCATTCAGCTGGTCTCAAGTGGGTTTCACTGGCAGATCAGCAGTCAGAAATGCACTATATGGCTTCCTGCTTGGAGCAGCCGTATTTACAATTGCCTATGGTATTGAATTTTTTATGCAATTGTCAGGAGGTAACACCCCTTCACTGCAGATCTATGTAACCAGCTATGCCATTGATGGAAATCAAGGCAGACAAACCGGTTTGTTGTTTTTCACTTTTTGCATTATCGGGAATATTATAAATGTGGCCATGGAAGAAGGTATCTTCCGGGGTTTGTTCATCAAACTCTTCGAAATAAAATACTCCTTTGTCAAAGCTGCTGTTTTATCCTCTCTCCTATTTGGCATCTGGCATATAGCAGCTCCTATGCGCAATCTACTGGACGGAAAAACCAGCATGAGCGGAACTGTCATGATTTCCCTTATACTTATTTTAACAACAGGAATTACAGGAATAAAATTCTGTCTGCTTACTAAAATTACAGGTTCACTCTGGATGTCTATGGCTGATCACTTCACAAATAATATAATCATCAACATTTTACATATGGCAACGGCCTCCGGCACAGATGAATTGCAAATGCTCCGCATTGCCATTGCCCAGACCATATCCTTCCTTGTTGTCCTATTTATCTACTGGAAAAGCAGAGCACATTATAAACAGACATTTCGTGTATAATGTACTTCAGAGATATGACGGTCTTTGAATAAAGATGAAAAAAACATCAATAGGATCATCAGTATTCATAAGCTTTATTTTTTCTTTTTACAAACCATATAACCAACAACAGTACAACAGCCATCCATGCACTAAAAAGCCATGTGTTTACATGTGAGCCGTAGTTGGGGAAAATACCTGTTGTCACATTTATCATGGTATGAAAAGCCAGACCTGTGAACAAACTTTTGCCACCATACATATAGGCATAGATCATTGCAGTTCTCATAAGAACATTTAAAATGCACATTCCAATAATCCATCCTGCGGGATGTGCCCAGCTCCAGGGAATGATATGCCAGACGGCCCACACTCCCCCGATAATTATACCTGCTTTAATTGGCCCATATTCTTTGGTCAGTGGTTCAGTCAAGGTAGCTGTCCATCCAAATTCTTCAGGTATTGCTCCCAGAAAATAAAGAGCTATCATCAGCGGAATCTCTCTATAGGGAAACACTATTTCTGCCGGCAGCGGAAAAGGAAACACCCGCATTGTAAAATATGTTAACACCGTAACTAAAGGCATACATGCCAGACAAAAAATTATCCACCATCTGCTGGCCCTGTTTATATCGAAAATACTTTTAAACAAAAATGTAATTCTTTCTATTCCATTTTCTTTCCATGCATATATCAATGACAAGAAGAAAGGTACCATAATCATTAAAAAGCTGATTGGCAGGCCAAAAGGCAGCCCTTTAACGGGAAAGAATGCACCCCAGATATAAAACGGTACTGATAATATTAAAGTTGTCATCAAAAACATAAAATATTTTACATTTGATTTTATCATATATTACCTCACGCTTTATTTTTTCTCAATACAGAAATTCAGATATACATAACGTGAGCATATCATTTCTTATGGAATTAGGCAAACTCAAAGGTTTCTGAAGACTTTCTATTTGATAAGACATATGAATATCCCTAATAAAATGCATATAAAGAAAATTACATAGAATACAGCATTACCTATATTTAAAAAATTAAATTTACTTAATAAAAATAGACTTACTAATAATAATGTCATAATTGTTAATAATGCATAGGCAATCTTATAATTTCTACTCCTGTTTTTCGTCTCTTCCTTTATCCCTGACTTGTTTATCTTGGAATAAAAAGACATACATGGAATCACTGTATAAACAGTAATTATAACCGATGCTATTAAAAGAATGCCAAATATCTTTCTATATATATCAGGTATATAGCCGTATTTGGAAAGCAATGTTAAAATAAGAAGCAAAATAGTACATAGCGACGATGGTATTGCAATCTTTTTTGTCATTTCATACTGGCCCACATATTTTTCCGATTCAGTATCATTGTCAGTATATATTGGTTTTGTCCCTTCAGGTGCACTAAATATGTGAATTGTATTTCCTATAGAACATACGTAAGACCATCCGGCTTCTTTAAAGTACAAAAAATATTCTTTATCCGGGTTGTTTCTATAATCAAGGGAATATTGTAATTGCTGTGGATTGGATTTTTTTAGCTTATACCCTAAAGTACCAAATTTATACAGAATCCAGCCTTCCCTAGCATAAGATGACAGCATCTCCATTTCCTCATTTTCTGCCAAAGCCAAACCTTTTCTCATAACGTATTTTGTGTTAAACATATCTTATAACATCTCCTCACTATTAAATATCTTCTCAGCAATCTCGACCATTTTTCGTTTTTTTCTAACCTCATTTTTTAAAAACTCAATACCTTTATCTGTAATAATATAAATTTTTTTCTGTTGTGAATCCCCATTAAGTTTTATAAGACCACCCTCAAGAAGTTTTTTTATACTCGTATATAATGATGCAGGACCTATTGAAAAACTACCTTGAGACATTTCTTCAATTGACTTCATAATCAGATATCCATGTTTAGGTTTTATTAAAGAAAGTAAAATATAATAATAAGCATCTGTGAGTTCACCCATCTTTAGAGAATTATTTCTAGGCATGTTTACCTCCTAAATATTTCATTAAATGATATATCATTTAATATACTATATCATTTAATGATATATATGTCAATAGATATAAAATTAATAAGGTTATTAGCATTTCTTTGGTTATATAGGGAAAAAATGAGCTTAAACATGTAGATTTTCTTTACAGCAGCTTCATCGAAATTGTAAGAAGATGGCAGGTGGGAGACGGATGAGACGCAATATTGACGTAGAATTGATTATGGCAATTTTTACTGCTTTGATTGTTGTAGAAATACATAAAGATGAAATTGGGATTCAATATTTTCCACGCCTGATAAAAATACCTAACCCAATTCACAATGAAGGGACTCCTTGATTGTTCTACTAAAATGTTAGAAAGCACTGAAAAAACAGTGAAAGCAAGTTGAGAAGCAAACACTCTCTCCATAATTATGCCTGAATGCATCAAACAGAAACTTTTTTTAACCAGAGTGACCAGTGCTTGCTGTAGTGCCTGGATCTATCCAAGCCATACTCACACCACTCTTTTGGTAAACTCAGCATTTTCCAGTCACTAAAAAAATGTTCAATATCTTTTAAATCTGCATAAAAATGCGGGACATTTTTTTCTGTTTCATGCTCGTTGCGGAGAATCGTATTGTCATCAAGCCGTCGGCTTTCCTCGGCATTCTGAAAATCCCATGTTCCTTTTGAAATTAGAGTAAGGAATATCTCTCCTCCAGGCTTCAATACACGCTTAATCTCATCCAATATTTTTACAAAACCCTGAGTATCTGTATGATAGATTACATTATAAGCAAACATGCAATCAAAGCTATTATCCGAAAATGGCAGCGAGAGCATATCACATAGACGAGTTTCAATATCCAAACTTTCTCTTTTGGCCCAATCGGACAAATGCCGGATGCCATAGTCTGATAAATCTACAGCAGTTACAGAAAAACCTTTATGGGCCATATATATAGAATGTCGCCCAAGTCCACTGCCTAAATCCAAGAAGTGTTGAAATTTCTGTGCTTTCCATATCTCAGCAAAATATGCACTTTCCATGCAGGGCACAAGCCATTTATCATTAGAATTTTTAGTCCAGTCCCATGGTTTTGATAGAATCATTTTCTATTTACCTCCTTTTTCAAGCTACACTATTTTATTATACTATAAATTTTTTCAGAAAACTATTTACAGTTTTTTATAATCAATTAGCAATTTCCCTCAGGAATTTTAATAAGTACATTGTATAAAACAGACAAATAGCCAAAATCACAGCCATAAAATAAGCCTGTACGATATTTTTAACATTTGAAATAGTTCCGCTAATATTAAATACAATATGAAACAAAATGCCAGGTATTATATTCTTTGTAATAGCCACAAGCAGTGTAAGAACAATACCTATCCCCACTGCAGCTTGAGATATAGTTATTGATCAAAGGGAAAATAAAAAACCATGTGTAGATTTAACTTTTAACACAAGGTTTTTTATTGGTGCGGATAACAGGACTTGAACCTGCATGAAATTTCTTTCACTAGAACCTGAATCTAGCGCGTCTGCCAGTTCCGCCATATCCGCATGGTTGGACGGTTTACAGATTTTTCTCTGAAACAGTCCGTTTATTACTTAAATAGTATATCATAATTAAAATCAGAAAACAATAGAAAAATAACTTACGTTTTCATCTACATATATCAATTCTTTTATTTTACAACTGCAGAATTCGAATATAAATTGAATGCTACATTCCCTCCTGAAATATACCCTTCTATATACACAGGATATTTAAAATCATTTCTAAATTTATAATCTATGTTTCCATAATCCACTGTAGCATCCATTCCTTCTGACACATAATGTACTGGAAGAGAATGATGACTTCTCTCCGTAGAAGTAAGGCCTGCATTATGAACTGCATTGTACAAAGTAGTGGACACCTGGCATATTCCCCCTCCAAGCCCTGATTCAACTTTATCTCCAACAATAACAGGTGCGGCCTGATACCCTTTCGCAGCAGTTCTTTGACCTACAACTCCATTAAAGCTGAAAGTATCTCCAGGCATTACTACATACCCATTTATGCTTTTTGTAGCAAGAGCTATATTATTTGCTCTTTCTGAAGATGATATGGAACCATAGTTTGTACTAAAACTGGATATCAATGTATCTACTGTTTTAAGTTCATTTTCTTTTATTGAAGCTGGAATAATTTCTAACTTAGCCTTTACAGTTGGATTTTGCCCTATACTTCCATCTATTTTGGAAATCAGTTCCTTTTGCAAATCTTCTTTTTTTAGCTTAATGCCATCCTGGTGTGGAATTACTTCAAAACCAACATTTCCCATTTTTAAAGATGCATTGACCGGATCTGAATTGACTTCATTTTCAATTTCATTCACTAAATTTTTTACAGGCTTTGCATCATAAAAAAGTTTCAATTGATAGCTTACAGTTTTTGGGTTCTTCAATAATCGATATTTTTTGAATATATTCTCATCTTTTCCATAGGAATACGCTTCGTTCACAACTTCATCTACATTATATGAAGGATTTAACTTTGAATAGAGTAATTCATACTTTTTATTTCCTACTATTATGTTAATTTTCTTTTTCCCTATTTTATCAGAGTATTCCTTTTTTATTATGTTCTTAGCCTCTAGTTTAGTTTTCCCCGAAAGATCTGCATTATTTATAAAAACTTTAGGATAAATCAAATTATTCCAATGTTTTATATCATTGTAATGATATACTACAAACCCACAGCTTATACCCATAAAAACAGCTAAAGCAATTATAGTTAATATTATTAATTTATTTTTCAAAGTTTTTTTAGCTTTCTTGGCTTTCCGGGAGCGTTTTCCTTGATTCATTTTCATCAACTCTTTATTTTCACATAGATATTATACATGTCTATTATACACATCTCCGAGACAAAGAGACCGTA
>NZ_FXYI02000163.1:0-8295 GCF_900184915.1 Clostridium sp. HV4-5-A1G
ATTTAAAAGGAGTTAATATGTTAAAAGATAAATTAATATATAAAATAGAGGATTACATAAATAAAAATAAGGAATTGAGGAAAATAGGCATAGATGGAAACTATTCCATTAATTTTTTGGCACAGGGAGAATATAATATAAATTACATACTGAAATATGGAAATAAAAAATATGTGTTTAGAGTAAATACAGGGAGTCAATTAGAGCTTAAACATCAGATTTTATATGAATTCAATGCACTTAAAAGACTTAAAGTAAGCGGAGTTACGCCTGAAGTATATTACGTAGATGATAGTAGAAAACTTTTGAATTATGGAATTTTAATTATGGAATTCCTAGAAGGTGTACCTTTAAATTATAAAAGGGATCTAGAAAAAGCTGCAGATATTTTTGGCAGGATTCACTCTATAGACTTAACTGAAGATGATGAAAAAATTTTTATAGTGGAAGACAAAATTTTTTCCAGCAGAGTACTGGAATCTAAAAAATGGCTTAAAGATTTTATGTCATCTCCTCTAGTCAATAGAGAACAAAAAAATTTCTTCTATAAGTTTTTGCAAAAGGCTGAAGATAATAGTTATAGGGAGAAATATTTCATGGATGACAAATGGCATGTGATAAATAATACGGAGGTCAACTCAAATAATTTTATTATAGGTGGGAAAGAGTATTATCTTATAGACTGGGAAAAACCAGTTATAAGTGATCCCTGTCAGGATTTAACTCAATTTCTGGCAAAAACCACTACATTGTGGAAATCATCTTATCTTTTTAGCAAAGAAGAAATAAATGAATTTCTCACTATATACGAAGGCAAATTGAAAAATGGCAAAAGAGATATAAAGGAGAGAGTACATCTATATAAACCTTATCTGTATCTAAGGGCACTTTCCTGGTGTGCCTATGCATGGATTCAATATAAGAATCCGGAAAAGAATATAAAGAACGAGGATACATTGAAAAAGATAGAGGAATACCTAAGTTTGGATTTTCTGAAAAATCTAGAGGTGAATTTATGGTAAATAAGCCCATTGAATTGGATGAAAATATTTTAAATGAGTTGAAAAGCACAGGAAATAGGTGTGTAAAATGTGGTGCATGCATGAAACAATGTGAGATGCTTAGATATTTTTGTAAAAATCCCAGATCTCTATTTAAAAGTGCAGTAGAAGAAAAAAGTATGAATTTATATATACCTTATTCCTGCAGCATGTGTAAAACTTGTAAATCAGTATGCCCGGAGAATTTGGATTTGGGTGATGTATTTATGAATATCAGAAAATATGCAGTGGAAAATAACGGAGGAGTATCTCCCATGAAAGGCCATAGATCCGTGCATATGCATCAAACATTAAGTTTTTCAAGATTTTTTAGCGGTATTTTGGGAGATGAATCCCATAAAAAGATTAAAAGGCTCTTTATGCCTGGATGCAGTCTTTGTGCTTATAATCCAGAGCTTGTATTCAAAACTCTTGAATACCTCAAAAAAGATTTTCCCGAGACAGCAATGATTATAGAATGCTGCGGAAAGCCTTCCAAAATTATCGGGGAGGAGGAAAGTTACAAGCAGAAAATTACAAAATTAAAAAGAATGGCAGATTCTTCCGGTGCTCTAGAGATAGTTACAGCTTGCCAGTCCTGTTTTTTACTTCTTAAAGAATGCGGATTGAATCAAAATATAATTTCACTTTGGAACCTGCTGGCAAAAATTGGACTACCTCAGGAGGCAAAAGGTATAGGAAAGAGCAGTGATATAGTCTTTTCAATTCAGGATTCATGTGTAACTAGGTATAGGGAAGATATTCAAAACAGCGTAAGATATATTGTAGATGAACTTGGATATAAAGTAGTGGAATCACTGCATTATGGAAAACATACTCACTGCTGCGGTATGGGAGGAATGGTTTCTACAACGAATCCAGATATATCCATGCAGGTTATGGAAGATACAGCCAACTCCGGCAGCACCGATTATTTACTTACGTATTGTGCCAGCTGTAGAGAATCCATGTCTATGGGAGGGAAAAAGTCTCTGCACCTTTTGGATTTAATATTTGGAGGTAAGTGGGATTCCAAACGTGAGGTACCTGGCAAAACAAGCCTTTATAAAAGTTGGATGAATAGATATAAAATCATGAGAGGAGGATATAGGATTTGAACAAAAAGAAAACTATATTGCTGAAAATACTGATTGCAATTTTAATTATATCTGCCGCAGTGATATGTTTTAAATGCGACCTGCTGCATAAATGCAGTGCCTCTAACATAAAAGCTTATATAAGTTCTTTTGGGATGCTTGCACCTGTAGTTTATATAATAATGTTTACTTTTGTACCTCTTACACTTTTTCCCAATGCTTTACTTGCCATAGCCAGCGGAATGGTTTTTGGAGTGTTCTATGGTATGATATATACTATTATTGGGGCTGTTTTAGGAGCAGCTCTATCTTTTTATATAGCCAGGTTTTTGGGAAAGGATATAGTAAATAAATTGGTCAGGGGCAGGGGAAAATGGTTCCAAGACGGAGTTGAAAAAGAGGGCTTCTTAATAGTATTTATATTGAGATTGATACCACTGGTGCCTTTTGATATAATAAGTTATGGAGCCGGCCTTTCTAAAATAAAATTCAAAGATTTTCTTATAGCCACTACAATAGGGATAATACCCGGGGTATTTGTATTTATAAATTTAGGAGATAAGTCACAAAATATAAATTCTTTAAATTTTGTTCTGGCTTCGGCTCTTTTGGGTGCTCTTGTTTTAGTATCCTATTTTATTAAGAAAAAAATCACCTTCAATAAACTTCAAAATGATTTAACCGTAACAGAGGTTGACAATTCAAAAAAACTTATGGAAAATAAAGACTAGATGATCCAACTAAGGGGTGATAAAATGCCAGTAACGGTAGAAGATATTATAGAGGACTTGAATTTGGAAGTTATAACTAAAGGAGACAAAATAAATAAAATAACTGAAAGTGATATAAATAGACCAGGACTTCAATTCAGCGGATTTTACAATTATTATGCAAATAAAAGAGTTCAGATAGTGGGTAAAGCTGAATGGAGTTTCTTAGATGCGATGCAGTCAGAACTCAGGAAAAAAAGATTGGAAAAATATTTTGAATTTTATAATCCCTGTACTATAATTACTAGAAATTTACCACCACATAAAGAATTTTTAGAAAGTGCCCTTTCTAATAAAAGATGGATACTTAGAACTGATAGTATATCGACGAGATTCATAAATAAACTGATGAACTATTTGGATGATAAGCTGGCACCTGAAACCAGGCTTCATGGGGTGTTAGTGGATGTATACGGCATAGGTATACTTATAACTGGTGAGAGTGGAATAGGCAAAAGTGAAACTGCGCTGGAACTTATAAAAAGAGGACACAGGTTAGTAGCGGATGATGCAGTGGATATAAAACAGATAAATGGAGTACTTCACGGGACTTCACCATATATTACAGCGGGAATGATAGAAGTTAGAGGAATGGGAATTATTGATGTCCCTGCACTTTATGGGTTGAGTTCTGTACTTAAGACCAAAAATGTCAACCTTGTAATATATCTGGAGCAGTGGAAGGAAGATGAGAATTACGACAGGCTTGGAATAGACAAGGAATACATGAATATTTTAAATGTTCCTGTGAGAAAGCTAAAGGTTCCTATAAGGCCTGGAAGAAATTTGGCTGTCATAGTTGAAGCTGCCGCAGCAAATTACAGATATAGTCTTATGTCAAGCATAACTCCAGTAGATGTAATCAGCAAGAGAATAAAAGAGTTGGAGAAAAAAAGACCATGCAGATGAATAAAGAAGATATCAGAAAAAAAATCAAAGAAAAAAGAGATAGTATGCCTGAAATTAAAAAGAGGGCATTGGACAATATAATATTTGAAAAAGTTTTACTAAGTGAAGAATATCGGAAAGCTGGAAATTTATTTATATTCGTCAGTTTTGGAACTGAAGTTGATACTCATAGAATTATAAAAAGGGCTCTAAGAGATGGCAAAAATGTCTCTGTTCCAAAGACAATATCCAGGGAAAAGGGAATGATAGCGGTAAAAATAAACCATTTCAATGAACTGAAAAGTGGTGCCTATGGAATACTTGAGCCTGAAAATATAAATTTAAGGATGGATGAGTCTACAATAGATCTATGCTATATACCAGGTATTGCTTTTGACAAAGAGGGAGGAAGAATAGGCTATGGAGGAGGATATTATGACAGATTTCTAAAGATGACTAGAGTGGATTCCAAGAAGATAGCCCTTGCATACAGTTTTCAGATTTTAGATAAGGTTCCCAGAGAAGAACATGATATACCTATAGACAATATTATTTCAGATTAAATTTTATTTTAAATTTGCCTGTGAATCAATTTGTTTGAAAGGGCAGTGAATTATTTTCTGATTAAATTAACACACTAATATAAGATGAAACTATTTACATGTAAATTATAGTTAGTTTTTATTGGTGGTGTTTTTTTATGAAGGTACTGGATATAGATAATGGTTTTCAAGAGATTACTGAATCATTTGATTTTGTAAACGGTCATTATTGGATACTTCTGCATGTAGATGAGGTTGAAAAATTAAATGATTTCATATCCGTGGATGAGGAAACTGTAGATGAGTGTAGAAGTTTTTCCCAGGCATCAAAAATAAGTTTTTTTAACGGATATATTTTTATAATATTTAATGTACTCAATTATATAGAGAGAATAGTGGTATCCAGGGAGTTGAATGTTTTTCTAAGTAGAAATTATATAATAACTGTATACAAAGACAAAATCGATATACTGGAGAATTTAATAAAAGACATAAATAGCTGGAAGAATTGTTTTGTGCTAAAAGACAATCCCCGGGTGTGTATACTTCTTTACTGCATTTTAGACAGAATAGTTATGAAAAATTATGATATAATATCCGAACTAGAAGTAGAGGCAGATAAAATCGAAATAAATATTTTGAAAAACCCGAGGCAGGATCAGATAGACAATTTGATAACTTTAAGAAGACAGGTTTATAAAATAAGAAAGTATTTAAGTCCCCTGATTTATATAGGAGACAGCTTAACTATAAATGACAACCTTGTTATTGAAAAAGAAAGTATAAAATATTTTATAGGCTTAAGTAAAAAAATAGAAAAGCTTATGATTTCCCTTGAAAGCCTGGTCCAGGATTTGGCACTGGTAAGGGAAGCTTTTGAATCAGAGATAGCAAATAAAACAAATGAACTCATGAAAATTTTTACTGTTATAGCTACTATATTTTTACCTTTGAACCTCATAAGCAGTATTTATGGTACTAATTTAAAGGGAGTACCTTTTATGGAAGTGGAAAATGGATGCCATTATGTAATTATAATGATGACTTTTATAGCCATAATCCTCATATGCATATTCAAAAGGAAAAGATGGCTTTAAAATAAACAGGATTGATAATGAATATTAAAATTTGTTTTTTATCCTAAATAAATACAGATAGGAGAGATTATAGTGTCAAAGGATTTAACTAAAAAATATAAATATGCCTGGGATAAATATTCAAAAAAGGATTTTGAATCACTTTTTAAATTATCAGATGAGTATAAGAATTTTATGTCCAAATGTAAAACCGAAAGAGAATGCATAGCGGAATTTGTGTCAATAGCTGAAAAAAGTGGCTATAAAAATATAGAAGATATAAGAGGTAAAAAAGCTTCACTGGAACCAGGAGATAAAGTTTATGCCAATAATAAAGGAAAGACTCTGGCACTCTTTGTAATTGGGAAAAAAAACATAGAGGAGGGCATGAGGATACTTGGAGCACATGTAGATTCTCCAAGACTTGATCTAAAGCAGAATCCGCTTTACGAGGATACGGATTTAGCTTTATTTGACACTCATTATTATGGTGGAATAAAGAAGTATCAGTGGGTTACACTTCCGTTGGCCATTCATGGGGTTGTCGTAAAAAAGGATGGCACTAAGGTCAACTTAGTACTGGGGGAAAAAGAGACTGATCCCGTATTTGGCGTATCCGATTTGTTAATACATCTTGCCAGAGAACAAATGGACAAAAAAGGAGATAAAGTAGTTGAAGGGGAAGATTTAAATTTACTGGTGGGAAGTATTCCAATTAAGGATAAAGATGCCAAAAACAGAGTAAAACAGAACATACTGAAGTTGTTGAATGAAAAATACAATATTGAAGAAGAGGATTTTGTATCCGCGGAACTTGAGGTAGTTCCTGCAGGAGCTGCAAGGGATTTTGGACTGGATAGAAGCATGGTTATGGCTTATGGACACGATGATAGAATATGTGCATATACCTCCTTTGAGGCAATGATGAAAATAGAAAATCCTGAAAAAACCTGTGTAACTCTTTTAGTTGATAAAGAGGAAATTGGAAGCGTTGGAGCTACAGGAATGCAGTCTAGATTTTTTGAAAATACGGTGGCAGAAATCATAGATCTCTGCGGAAAGTACAGCGATTTAAAAGTAAGAAGGGCTCTAACCAATTCAAAAATGCTATCTTCAGATGTAAGTGCAGCTTTTGATCCAAATTATCCTTCTGTCATGGATAAAAACAACTCGGCTTATCTTGGGAAAGGGATAGTCTTTAATAAATATACTGGAGCCAGGGGAAAATCGGGATGCAATGATGCAAATCCTGAATATATAGCTGAAATAAGAAATATAATGGAAAAAAATAATGTGTACTGGCAAACTGCAGAACTTGGAAAAGTGGATCAAGGAGGCGGTGGAACAATAGCATATATACTGGCAGAATACAATATGCAGGTAATAGACTGCGGCATAGCACTTCATAATATGCATGCCCCTTGGGAGGTAGCAAGCAAGGCAGACATATACGAAGCTGTAAAGGGATATACGGTCTTTTTGAATGAAATATAATATAAATTAAAAAATAATTCGTGTAATTGCAGATGTAATTACATGGATTATTTTAATTTAAGGTGTTTAGTTTATTTAAAAATATTTCTATATCTTTTTCCTCTAAATAAACTTCACCTATACTATGAGAGTGCTCGGGATCGTCTCTGTCTTTTCTTGGTAAACCGTGGAAATCTGAACCTGCAGTTATTATTTTATTATATTTTTCAGCATATTTTATAAACTTTTCTGTATCTTTTGGTGCATTCATGGAGTAAATTGCCTCTATACCGTCAAAGGGAAGCTTAAGTAGGGTTTCCATATTGACATCTTTTATGAGAACTGGATGTGCTAAAACAACCACGGAATTTAAAGATTTAAGCAGTTTCACACCATCTTCAGTGGAAAGCTTCTTAGTGGGGACATATGCGGGACAGGAATCGCCTATAAAATTCGTAAATATATCCTTAAAACTATAATTATATCCAGAATCTATTATGGCCTGTGCAATATGAGGTCTTGTAACAATATTGTGAGCATTTTCAAGTATGCTTTGATAATCTAGTTTTATATTAAAAAATTTATATAGATTATCTACTATTTTTTTTGCTCTCTTTTTTCTATATTCACTCATTTCCTGTAAAAAATTTTTAAATTCAGGAGATATATTTGAAATTGCTTTAAAATATCCTAATATATGAACACTTTTTCCATAACATAAAGTAGACAGTTCTATTCCTGGAATAACTTTGAGTTTTATTTTTCTACCAGCATCTAAGGCTTCATCTATACCGGATACTGTATCATGATCTGTTATGGCGATTATATCCATACCCCTTCTGCCGGCCATTTTTACAAGCTCACTGGGAGATAATCTTCCGTCAGATGCAGTGGTGTGTAAATGGAAATCTCCTCTTTTATACAACAATATCACCTACCCTTTTAGTTTATCTAAACCTTAATATTATATTATACGCTAAATAAATTTTAATTGTAGATTAAAATTTAAAAGTTATGCTAAAATAAACTTTTATATATAAAAATTTCTATCTATGTCATATCATATCTCAATTTCATGCAATTTTATAGAGTAATAATTTTTATATGGAGCAAACTTATAGATGTAATACAAAATAATAATATATAGGAGGAGGAAATCAATCATGGCAAGTAACAGAGGAAATAGAGTCCTAGTTCCACAAGCTAAAGATGCCTTAAATAGGTTCAAAATGGAATCAGCTAGAGAAGTTGGAGTAAACTTAAAAGAAGGATATAATGGAGATCTTACATCAAGAGAAGCAGGCTCAGTAGGTGGAAATATGGTTAAAAAGATGATTGAAGCTTATGAACAGGGCTTAAAATAAAAAATAATATAAAATAAGTTAGGGGGCTGCTGCATAGTTAAATTA
>NZ_FXYI02000164.1:0-8139 GCF_900184915.1 Clostridium sp. HV4-5-A1G
CTCCTATATCATTCATTTTATTAAAATTAGTTTAATTAATATAGATTATAATAATATAATCACTAATTCAAGTGAATGCTTAATATATCCATACGCTTGATTTTATTACAGTAAACTTTTGGCTTGTAAGTACATGACCACAGTATTATAATATATGTTACATACTTTCCCCAGAGAAAAATAATATACAAAAAGGTTGTAGGTAAAATGAAAATAGATGAGAATTTAAAAAAAATTCTATTTCAGATGCAATTGAGAGAAATAACTGAAAGACAGATATATATAAATGTGTCCAAAATCACAAAAGATGAAAAAAACAAAAAAATACTGTTAAAAATAGCAGGAGATGAAGAAGAACATTATAAATTTATAAAAACATATACTAATATGGAAGTTTCACCTGATAAAAAAAAGATATGGTTCTACTCTACCATAGCAAAGATCTTTGGTTTCACCTTTGCCGTAAAACAAATGGAAGGAAGAGAAACTGAGGCTGTCAGAGGTTACAGCTATAGTAAACTGTCAAATGCCTTCCCTGAATTTTCCAAAATAGCAGAGGATGAAGAAAAACACGAGTTCTTGCTGCTCGACATGCTGGATGAAGAAAAACTCAAATATATAGGTTCTATAGTTCTTGGACTAAATGATGCACTTGTGGAGATAACAGGCAGTGTTGCCGGTTTTACACTTTCCATGGCAAACACAAAAGTAATTGCACTAGCTGGAATGATCACAGGAATATCAGCTACCCTTTCCATGGCTGCCAGTGAATACATTGCCGAAAAAGCAGAAAATACAAAAGACGCCTTAAAATCCAGTGTTTATACTGGCGTTTCCTATTTAATAACTGTTATTTTACTCATACTTCCCTTTCTCTTTATGCCAGGAAACATGTACATACAGGCACTGGTAGTAACTCTTGTCATTGCTGTAATTATAATATCTATCTTTAATTACTATATATCAGTAGCTAAAGGATTCAATTTCAAGCAGCGATTTATACAAATGGCCGGTGTAAGCTTAGGAGTTGCTCTTTTTTCCTTTATTGTAGGCCTTGTAGTAAAAAATGTATTTGGAATAAATTTATAAATAGTGGACAGCTTACAAGAAGCTGCCCACCGTTATTATTATAGGAAAATTTATGATTTGGCTAAAATTTACATTCTGTTTGTCATCATTTCTCTAGTAGTAGTTTCAGAATCCTTTTCCATTTCTTCTGCAACATAATTTACAAGATCCACAGTCCTGCAGGAGTAAGCCCACTCATTATCATACCAAGATACCACCTTCACCATATTTCCTGATGCCATAGTTGAAAGTCCATCTATTATAGAGGATCTGTCATCGCCTTTATAATCTACTGAAACCAATGGTTCATCAGAATATCCCAATATTCCTTCCATAAGTCCCTCAGAGGCCCTTTTAAAAGTTTTATTTATTTCCTCTACAGTAACAGATTTTGAAAGCTGACATACTAAATCAGTAACGGAAACTGTAGCTGTAGGAACTCTAAAGGCAATCCCATTCAATTTTCCCTTTAAATTCGGAAGTACTTTTGCAACTGCCTTGGCCGCCCCTGTTGTAGTTGGAATTATAGATTGACCAGCTGCTCTTGCTCTTCTCAAATCCTTATGGGTTTTATCAAGTAATCTCTGATCATTTGTATAGGAATGAACTGTAGTCATAAAGCCATTTATAATACCGAAGTTTTCATCCAGAACCTTTGCAAAAGGAGCTAGACAATTGGTTGTACAAGATGCATTCGAAATAATATTGTGGGATTTTACGTCAAATTTTTCTTCATTTACTCCCATAACTATAGTTATATCTTCACCTTTAGCAGGCGCCGTAATTATAACCTTTTTTGCTCCGGCCTTTATATGCTTATATAAACTTTCTCTAGTTTTAAATTTTCCTGTGGATTCCACAACTATGTCCACATTTAACTTGTCCCAGGGTAAATTTTCAGGATCATCTTCTCTAAAGATCTTTATTTCAGAACCATTTACAAATATGGAGTCCTTTCCCGCTTTTGCATTTCCCCTAAACCTGCCATAACAAGAATCGTATTTAAAAAGGTGCACAAGGGTTTCATTATCTGCTCTGGCATTGATTGCCACAATATCAACAGTTCCCTTTAATCTCTCCTGGGCAATCCTTAAAACCAATCTTCCTATTCTTCCAAAACCATTAATTGCAACTTTTATAGACATTACTTTTTTCCTCCCATAAAATACTTACCTATCATATAAAGTTTATTTTTTATATATGCTACTCATATTAATAATTATATACCTTATATGTTGTATGTGCAACATATATGCTATATTATTTATATCAATAATACTCATATATGTCAAATTTACTTTTATGGAGGAATACTATATTGAAACGGCTTTTTTGCCATATACGTTGCATATTTCAGGTATTTAATCTAATTTGCTCACTTTTACAAGAACATGAATTTAAAAACTACCTTGACACAAATTCTCTATTATTATATTATTTAAAGAGTAATAGCAAGCTCATAACCTTTCGTCTAAAACGGATGAGAGGTTTTTACTTTAAAATAAATAGGAGTGAAAAAAATGACCAAGGTAAGAACGAGATTTGCACCGAGCCCCACAGGATATATGCATGTGGGTAATTTAAGGACTGCCCTCTATACATACTTAATTGCAAAACATGCTGGCGGAGACTTCATACTCAGAATTGAAGATACGGATCAGGGAAGATTCGTTGAAGGTGCCTTAGATATAATCTACAACACTTTAAAAACTACAGGACTAAAACACGACGAAGGTCCGGATATAGGCGGACCAGTAGGGCCTTATATCCAGAGCCAGAGAACCGATATATATTTAAAATATGCAAAAAAACTTATAGATATGGGAAAAGCTTATTACTGCTTTTGTACAAAGGAGAGAATTGATACACTGAGGGCTAACTCTCAAATATCAGGAGACTACAAATATGATAAACATTGTCTCCATCTTTCAAAAGAAGAAATAAAGGAAAAACTTAATTCCGGAATACCTTATGTAATAAGGCAGAATAATCCCGAAACCGGCGTTACAACTTTCCATGATGAGATCTATGGCGATATATGCGTGGACAATTCGGAATTAGATGATATGATACTCATAAAATCCGATGGCTATCCTACCTACAACTTTGCAAACGTAATAGATGACCATCTTATGGGAATTACGCATGTAGTAAGGGGAAGTGAGTACCTGTCTTCGGCTCCAAAATACAACAGGTTATATGAAGCTTTCGGCTGGCAGATCCCAATATATATTCACTGTCCTCCAATAATGAAAGATCTACACCATAAGTTGAGTAAAAGAAATGGTGACGCGTCTTTTGAAGATCTTATAAAAAAAGGATACCTCAAAGAAGCTGTTTTAAACTACATAGCCCTTTTAGGCTGGAATCCCGGAGATGAAAGGGAAATTTTTAATCTTCAGGAGCTGGTAGAAAGATTTGACTATAGAAATATAAATAAATCTCCTGCCATATTCGATACTGTAAAATTGAAATGGATGAATGGACAGTATATTAAAAATATGCCTTTGGAAGATTTTAATTCTCTTGCTCTTCCCTACTATAAAAAAGTCATTTCAAAGGATCTGGATTTTTTGAAAATAAGCAAGCTGCTTAAGACCAGAGTTGAAATACTCAGTGAAATACCAGATTTTTTGGACTTTTTTCAGGAACTTCCGGATTACTCTGCAGACATGTATATCCATAAAAGAATGAAGACAAATTTACAGAATTCACTGATCACTCTTGAAAAATTTCTTCCAAGAGTAGAATCACTGGATCCCTGGACTTTCGAAAACATAGAAAAGTGCTGTATGGATCTGGTATCAGATATGCAGGTTAAAAATGGAGTAGTACTCTGGCCTGTAAGGACGGCACTTTCAGGTAAAAAATCCACTCCCGGCGGTGCTTTTGAAATAGCAGATATTATAGGAAAAGAAGAATCCATAAAGAGAGTAAAAATTGGAATTGAAAAACTTAAGAAGGCAAATCAATAAAATGAATACCTGGATTTTCATGTTCAATGTATTTTATACATAAACATCCAGGTATTTTCTCTATGAATTTTTATATTCATCCAGCTTCGATTCTCTTATAAATATTATTTTGGAAAATAATATGACAATGTTGTTTTCAATTATAACAAATCCTTTTCCTGTACCTGTGATGAGCTTTCTTGAGAGATATTTGAACTTTCCCTGGCCCCGTGTCTGTATGCACACCCTTTTGCCAATTATTGCGCCAAAATAATGACACAGCGATTTTTCCAGAGGGTAGTATGTCATATCATCTTTTTTAGAATGTTCTTCCATGTATACCGGTTCAGGCAAATTCATTCCAACTATATTTCTTACAGGTATTACTATGATTTCACCTTCTCCATTTTTAAATTTGGCCAGCTCTTCATCTGCACATATCAAATTTATCTGTTCAAACACACAGTTTTCATCGCCGTCAGTGCATATGTCAAATTTTTTATTCACATATCTGTTCAATAAATTTTTTATCTCCTCATTGCATGCTGAAAAACATACATCTTTTGTCGGCATCTCCCTTGTCTCTTTTGAGTCCAACTGTTTTATGCTTTTGGCAGCTCTGCCGTCCTGTCTCACATTTCTATCATCCGACAATTTCTTATCGGGTCCCTGGCCTGATTTTTTAATCTGTTCCTGTGCTTTTTTTAGTATTTCTTCATGAATCGGATTTTTACCTGTATTTTGGGGTTTTCCTCCATCAATTTTCTTCCCAATTTTTTTGTCTCCCATACCCTCCTTACCTTTGTCCCTGATAATATTTTTTTCTATGAACCCAATTAAATCCTTCAAATCCGCATATTCATCGTGCTCATAATGATGATCTTCACCGTGATGCGAATCTTCAAAATGCCTTCTATCGTATTTTTGTATTCTCTTCATATATTTGGGAAACATATATAGAGCAAGCTGCATCAAATCATCCATGTCATTCCTGGATCTTCTCAATATTATTACCTCCACAATTAAATAGCTATATTATCAGGATATGAAACTCCATGTAATATTGCAATCAAGTTATATTCAGGTTCAAAGAATTGGAGCTGCCGCAAATTGATTATACGGCAGCCTTCATAATTTAAAATCTATTTCTGTATTTTCATCACATTTATCCGATTTACCCTTTTAGGAAGTATGGAGGATCCTGGACCTCTCTGTTTAACTTGTTCTTCAGGTATATCCATTTCTCTTGCTATGAGTTTTCTGACCCTAGAACCGCAAAATGCCCCCTGGCACATGCCCATGCCAGCCCTTGTACGGCGTTTGACTCCATCAATGGATATTGTCCTTACCGGTCTATTTAATGCATCTACAATTTCCGCTTCCGTTACCCTTTCGCATCTGCATATAATATGTTTTTCAGGCTCTTTTGCATTTATGTCTCCATCAAAATTTTTATCCTTTTTTACTATAATAGGTTTTCTATAGGGATTAAAATCATCTTTTTCCTCCAGCTTTACTTTCTTGCTCAATATATTTACTACTTCCTCTGCTATGGCTGGAGCAGAAGTAAGTCCCGGTGAATCTATGCCCGCTACATTTATGAATCCCTCTACTTTTGTCTCTTCTATTATGAAATCTCTGGTACTGCTGGTAGGCCTCACTCCTGCAAAAGAGGTTATAGCTTTTTTCATGTCAAAACCCTCTACAGATTTCCTGGCGGTTTCAACAATGTAATTCAGCATTTCCTCATTCGTATTCACATCTTCCTTGTTTGAAACCTCCTGGGCGTTTGGGCCTATCATCAGATTGCCATGATAGGTGGTAGTCACTAAAATTCCCTTGCCCTTTTCCGTAGGTACCTGAAATATTACACTATTCACCAGGTAGGACTGATCCCTGTTGAAAAGGACATATTCACCTTTCCTTGGAATTATATGAAAATGGTCCAGGCCAACCATATTGGATATTTTATCACTGTAGACCCCCGCTGCATTTATTACATATCTAGCCTCTATCCTCTCCTGGCTGGTAACTATTTCAAAATAATTTTCCTTTCTATTTATGCCTATAACTTCACTTTCCAGTTTCAAATCCACTCCATTTTCCACTGCATTTTCTGCCAGTGCTATGGTGAATTCATAGGGAGAACAAACTCCTGAGTCTTTACAGTAGAGAGCCCATTTAACCTCATTGTTCACATAAGGCTCCATCTGTCTTACCTTTTCGCCGTCTATTATCTCCATTCCCCCTACACCATTTTTTATACCATTATGATACAACTTCTCAAGATGTTTTTTCTCTTCATCTGAAAAAGCTATTACAAGGGAGCCTGTTTCTCTGTAGCCAAAATTCAACTCCCTGTTTAACCTGTCATACATCCTGTTTCCCTTTACGCATAATTTAGCCTTTAAAGTACCCGGCGTGTCGTCATATCCTCCATGCACTATACCGCTGTTGGCTTTAGACGCCCCACAGGATACATCATCCTGTTTTTCTATCAGACAAATTTTTAATTTATATCTGGAAAACCTTCTTGCAATGGCTGAACCTTCCACTCCTGCTCCTATAATGGCAATATCGTACATATACAATCCTCCCATATATTAGACTAGACATTTATCTGGGCCTCTTTCCCCAGATACTGTTTATTATTTTCAAGCATTGGGCTTATTTGGCTCTCTATAAAATCCACCACTTGGCCTGGTGCCCTTCCAACAAATTTTTCGGGACTCACCAGAGACAGTATCTCTTCTTTTTTCATTTTAAAAAATGGGTCTTTTATAATTCTTTCCAAAAGATCATTTTCCTTTCCCTCTGATTTCACCCTCTTAGCTGCTTCCATAGAATGAATCCTGATTCTCTCATGAAGTTCCTGTCTATCCCCTCCTCTTTTAACAGCTTCCATTATTATATTCTCCGTAGCCATAAATGGAAGTTCCTTAAGTACATGGGATGCAATTGTCTTTGGATAAACCACCATATTTTCAGATACATTCATATATAAATTTAAGACCCCGTCCAGTGCCAAAAATGCCTCAGGAAGGACTATCCTCCTGTTTGCAGAATCATCCAGGGTTCTTTCAAACCATTGAGTCGAAGCAGTTATAGCCGGGTTCAAGGCATTCACAATTATATATCTGCACAGAGAGCCCATTCTCTCACATCTCATAGGATTCCTTTTATATGCCATGGCTGAAGAGCCTATCTGATTTTTTTCAAAAGGTTCCTCCATTTCCTTCATATTTTGAAGTATCCTGAGATCATTGCTGAACTTATAAGCACTTTGTGCTATCTCTGAAAGAGTATTTAATATTATGGAATCGAGCTTTCTGGTATAGGTCTGTCCTGTAACCATAAATTCCTGATTGAATCCCATCTTCTCCGTCACCATTTTATCCAGCATCTTTACCTTTTCTTCATTGCCGTTAAACAGATCCATGAAACTGGCCTGAGTTCCCGTAGTTCCTTTTACTCCTCTGAATCTGATTTTATCAATGACAAAATCAATATTTTCCATATCCAGATATAGATCCTGTATCCAGAGAGATGCTCTCTTGCCAACTGTAGTGAGCTGGGCAGGCTGAAGATGTGTAAATCCGAGAGTGGGAAGATCTTTGTATTCAAGTGCAAAATCCTTGAGATAATTTATCACATTCAGTATTTTTCCCCTCACTATGTAAAGTGCCTTTTTCATAATTATAAGATCTGTATTATCCCCTACATAACAGCTGGTTGCCCCCAGATGTATTATTCCCTTGGCCTTAGGGCACTGAAGTCCATAGGCATATACGTGGCTCATCACATCATGACGTACTTCCTTTTCTCTTTTTTCTGCATCCTCATAATTTATATTTTCCACATTGGCTTTCAATTCATCTATTTGTTCAGAAGTTATATTGAGCCCAAGCTCTTTCTCACACTCAGCCAGAGCTACCCAGAGTTTTCTCCAAGTTTTAAATTTCATCTCATCGGAAAATAGATAACTCATTTCCCGTGAGGCATACCTTCTATTTAATGGGTTATTGTATGTATCTCTCATGATAAAATACCTCCGTACATATACTATAATTTAATTGTTTTCATTCATATTATAACATATATTTATATTATATTATAT